>JAYTFQ010000924.1:0-6095 GCA_043734225.1 Anaerolineales bacterium
GGGTGTGGCGGCCGAGAGCATTGGGTATGTGGAAGCGCACGGCACCGGCACGGCCCTGGGCGATCCGATCGAAGTGCAGGCGCTGGCCGCGGCCCTAACCGCTGGGCGAGACCTGCAGCAGCCGCTGTGGGTGGGATCGGTGAAGACCAACCTGGGACATCTGGAGGCGGCGGCGGGCATGGCCGGGCTGATCAAGACGGTACTGGCGCTGCAGCAGGGCGTGATCCCAGCCCATCTGCACTTTGAGACGCCCAGCCCGCACATCTCGTGGGCGGAATTGGCCATCGCCATCCCAACGACGACGCGGCCATGGCCGGAATTGGCTGAGCCGCGGCGAGCAGGGGTGAGCGCCTTTGGGTTAAGTGGGACCAACGCACACCTGATATTGGAACAGGCGCCTGCGTCCGACGCCCCCCCTGACGATGTGCAGCCGGATGCGTTGCTGCCAGCCGCGGATCGCCCACGCCACCTCCTGAGTCTGTCGGCGCGCAGTCCCGAGGCGCTTCGGCAGCTCGCCGGTCGTTGGTCACAAGCCCTGGCCAACCTTCCGGGCGCGGCGCTCGCCGACGTTTGCCACACCGCCAATGCCGGCCGCAATCATTTTGAATATCGTTTGGCGCTGATCGCCGAGACGATTGCGGCGGCCCATGCAAAGCTCGCGGCCTTCGCGCAGGCTGGGCAGGCGGACGAACTCTGGCATAGCGGACCCCGTTTGAACAAATCCCCTCGCGTGGCATTCCTATTTTCGGGCCAGGGCTCGCAGTTGGCCGGCGTTGGCCGCCAGCTTTACTATACCCAGCCCACGTTCCGCCTGGCGCTGGAGCGTTGCGCCGCCGCCCTTGCCCCGCTGCTCGATCAGCCGCTGCTCGGTTTGCTCTACGGCGACGAGGAAATGACGGCAGTGCTGGAGCGGACCCAATACGCGCAGCCGGTGCTCTTCTCTCTGGAGTGGGCGCTGGCTGAACTGTGGCAGAGTTGGGGCATTGTCCCCGCGGCGATGTTGGGCCACAGCCTGGGTGAATTGGTGGCGGCCTGCCGCGCTGGCATCATGAACCTGGAAGATGCCTTGCAGTTGGTCGTAGCCCGCGGCCAGTTAATGGAAACTGCAAATGACGGCGTGATGCTGGCGGTGTTTGCCTCGGCCGACCGAGTGGCACGGGCGATTGCGCCGCACATCGATGCAGTCTCTATTGCTGCCATCAATGGCCCATCCGAGACGGTGATTTCCGGCCGGCGCGATGTAGTGGAAGCGCTGCGGCAGTCCCTGTCGGCATCAGGTCTGGCCTGCCGCATGTTGCCCGTGAATTACGCCTTTCACTCACCACTTTTGGATTCGGTCCTCGACCCCTTGGCCGATGTCGCGGCGGCGGTGGACTATCACGCCCCGCAGCTTACCGTTGTGACGAACATCTCTGGTGAGGTCGCAGACGGCGGTGACCTGACCTCCCCTGCCTATTGGCGGCGGCAGGCGCGTGAGCCAGTGCGGTTTTGCCGTGGGCTGGAGACCCTGCGCGGGCTGGGCTGCACCATCTTCATTGAGATCGGCCCGCAATCAACCCTGCTCAGGCTGGGCCAGCGGCTCGATGGGGCCGAAGGCGCGGCCTGGCTGCCCACCCTCCACCCGGACCGCGAGGACTGGTCGCAGCTCTTGGAAAGCCTCGCCCGGCTTTACGTTGCCGGTGGTGACATTGACTGGTCCGGTTTCGATAGCGGTTACCGCCGCCGCCGTCTTGTGCTGCCAACGTATGCGTTCCAGCGCGAGCGTTACTGGCTGGAGGCCAAGACCCAGCGGCCCGCCGCCCCTCATCCGGCCCGCCACTCTTTTCTCGGCCGCCGGCTCAACTCACCGGCGATGCAGGCCACCATCTTTGAAGCGGTCAACAGCGCCGATTCACCGGTCTTCCTGGCCGACCATCGCATTGGGTCGACGGTGGTGATGCCCGGCGCCGGCTTTGCCTGGCTCATGCTCGCGGCCGCGCGCCAGGTGTTCGCCTCTCAGGACGTTGAACTGGCCGGCCTGCGGTTCACCGAGCCCATGCCGCTGCCCGACGGCCCTGGTCGCGCGACGCAGGTGATCGTCACCCCTGCGAGCGCTGGCTCCGTGGAGATACAGGTCTTCAGCCGCTCAGCTGACGCCGAGGACGATGCCCCCTGGACGCTCCATGCTGTGGCCACTGCACTGCGAGCAGTATCTGAAGCGAGCGACGGGGATTTGCTTTCAGCCGCGACCATCGAAGCGCGCTGCCCCCAGGTCATGGCGGGCAATGACTTCTATGCCATCGCTGATCAGCGCGGCATGCACTTCGGGCCGCACTTCCGCTGGATCGAGCAGATCCGGCGCGGCGAGCATGAAGCCCTGGCTTATCTCCGCCCCGCGCGGCCGGTAGATGTGTTCGATGGCGATACAATCCCGCCCGGTTTGATCGATGCCTGCTTTCAGCTCCTGGCCGCCGTGGCGCCGGCCAGCTCGGCTCAATCGCTCGCGGTGCCCGTCGCGCTGGGCCGCCTGCGTTTGCATGCGCCTGCCGATGAGCCGCTGTGGGGCTTTGCTCAGTTGAGCGCAGCCGATCCATCAGACCCGGCGTCTCTGGTCGGCGCTGTGCGGCTGTTTGGCTCGCGCGGGCCGGTCCTGAAGCTGGAAGGCGTGCAGATCAGGCATCTGCCTCGCCGGGCCTTGATCGCCGAAACCGTGCCTTCAGACTGGCTGTATGAGTTGGCCTGGCGGCTTGCCGCGAAGCCGACCCCAGCAACCTCGGCGCCATCCGGCGGCACCTGGCTGATTCTGGCCGATCAGGGCGGCTGTGCCGAGGCATTGATCGGCCTGCTCGAGGCGCGCGGTCAGCGGGCCATAACTGTCCTCCCTAGCGACAGTTGCCAGGCGGATGGCAATCGGCGCTGGCGGGTCGCGCCCGGCCGGCGCGCGGATTTCGCGCGTGTCCTGCGCGCGGCGCTGCCGGAAGGCGAAACGTGGCGCGGCGCTGTTCATCTGTGGAGTCTGGACGCCGCTGCGACCACCCAGCCAGATGCGCTCCTGGCAGCGCAAGAACACGTCGGCGCGAGCGCGCTGCACCTCACTCAGGCCCTGGCCGCCACCGACGGGACGCCGCGTCTATGGCTGGTAACAGCCGGGGCACAGTCCCTTGGCGCGGCGCCCGAGCCCAGCGCGTTGGTGCCATCCACCCTGTGGGGATTCGGCCGCACGCTAGCGGTTGAGCAGCCAGAGTTGTGGGGTGGTCTGATCGACCTGGAACCTGGCCCGTCCGCCGCGCAAGCCGCCGAACTGGTGAATGAGCTAGACGCGCCGGATGCTGAGCGCCAGGTGGCCTTTCGGCAAGGCCAGCGCTACGCCGCGTACTTGGAGCGCCGGACGGGCAGTGATCCAACACGCCCACCGTTGCGTCTGCGCCCGGATGGCACCTATCTAATTACTGGCGGTTTGGGTGGCCTGGGCCTGCCGCTCGCGCGCCGGCTGGCCGAGCGCGGCGCGCGCCACCTGGTGCTGGTCGGCCGCAGCGAACCGTCCAGCGCCGCGCGCGCGGCCATCCAGGCCATTGAAATGCTGGGCGTACAGGTGCGTGTGCTGCGTGCCGATGTGGCGCAGACGTCTGAGGTGGCCGCTGTCCTGTGCGAAATCTCCGTGGCCATGCCGCCGCTGGTGGGGGTCATCCATGCCGCCGGGGTGCTGGATGATGGGGCGCTCAGCCGCCAAACCTGGGCGCGGTTTGCCGCTGTCCTGCGGCCAAAATTGGCCGGCGCCTGGAACCTGCACCACCTCACGCAGAGCCTGCCGCTGGATTTCTTCGTGCTGTTCTCATCGGCCGCGGCTGTGCTCGGCTCACCCGGCCAGGCCAGCTATGCCGCCGCCAATGCCGGCCTGGACGCGCTGGCGCACTATCGCCGCTCGCTCGGGCTGCCGGCGCTCAGCCTCAACTGGGGCCCCTGGGCCGGCACCGGCATGGCTGCGGTCTCGGATGCTGCGCGCCGCTGGTCGGCGGTTGGCCTGGCGCCCATTGAGGTGGAGCAGGGCCTGGATGTGTTGGAAAGTTTGCTGCAATCGCCTGGAACAGCTGACGTGGCGGTCTTGCCGGCGGATTGGCCGCAATTCGCGCGCCAGTTCCCCGGCGGCCTGCCGCCCATGTTGGCCGCGTTATCTAATGCCAACGCCGAGCCAGTCGTGGCCGATGCCGAACAGCAGGCATTGCTCAACCGGCTGCTGATCACCACTCCGGAGCGTCGTCTGGATTTGTTGATCGCCCACGTGCGCGCGCAGGTTGTGGCCGTGCTCAATTTGGCACCCGCCTTCCCGCTCGACCTCAATCAAGGATTGTTCGATCTGGGCATGGACTCTTTGACCGCGCTGGAAGTTCGCAACCATCTGCAGCGCAGCCTGGGATTGCCGCTCCCGGCTACGGTAGTATTCGAACACGTCACCGTTCTGGGCCTGGCGAGTTACGTGAATGAGTTGTTGGCACCTGCCACCCCAGCCGTGCCAGCGCCGGCCGCTGACAATGAACCAGACCTGGCCCGCCTTCTGGCCGAAATTGAAGACCTGTCGGATGATGAGGTGAATGACACGTTGGCCGGCTGGACCGATGACATACATTCAGAAGGACCATCCACGTGAGCGATCTTAACGCGCGGATTGCCAATCTGTCGCCCAAGAAGCGGGCCTTGCTCGAGCTGGCCCGCCAGGCGCCGGCGAAGGGCGAGACCAAAGTCGAGCCCATTGCCATTGTGGGACTCGGTTGCCGCTTCCCGGGTCAGGCCGACAGCCCGGCCGCCTATTGGCAATTGCTGCGCGATGGCGTCGATGCCGTGAGCGAGGTCCCGGCCGACCGTTGGGATATCAACGCCTACTACGACCCAAACCCCGATGCGCCCGGCAAGATGTATACGCGCTGGGGCGGCTTCATTCGCGGCGTCGCTCAGTTCGAGCCGCAGTTCTTCGGCATCGCGCCGCGCGAAGCAGTGTCCATGGACCCGCAGCAGCGTCTGCTGCTCGAAGTGGCGTGGGAAGCGCTCGAGAACGCCGGACTGCCGTCCGATCGCCTGGTCGGCACCAAGACGGGCGTGTTCGTCGGGATGATGACCAACGACTATGCCCAGCTCAACATGCATGGGTACGATCCGACGCGGGTGGACGTCTACAGCGGCTCGGGCGTGGACGCCAGTTTCGCCGCGGGTCGGCTCTCCTATGTGCTGGGTCTGCAAGGGCCCAGCATGGTCATCGAGACCGCCTGCTCCTCGGCGCTGGTGGGTGTGCATCTGGCCTGCCAGAGTCTGCGTTTGGGCGAGTCCGATGTGGCGCTGGCAGGCGGCGTCAATCTCATCCTGTCCCCTGAGGCCACCATCTACTCTTGCCGTATCCGCTCGATGGCAGCCGACGGCCGCTGCAAGACGTATGACGCGCGCGCCGATGGCTATGTGCGCGGCGAAGGCTGCGGCGTGGTCGTCCTCAAGCGCCTGGCCGATGCCGTCCGCGACGGCGACCGGATCTGGGCCATCGTGCGCGGTTCCGCCATCAACCACGATGGCAAGAGCGGCGGACTGACGGTGCCCAACGCCGCCGCTCAGCAAGCAGTGATCCGCGCCGCCTTGCGCCATGCCGGCGTGGCCCCCAGCGCGATCAGTTACGTCGAGGGGCATGGGACCGGGACACCACTGGGCGATCCGATTGAAATTCGCGCGCTGTGGTCGGTGCTCGGCGAGGGGCGCACGCCTGATCAGCCCTTGCTGGTCGGCTCGGCCAAGACCAACGTTGGTCATTTGGAAGCGGCGGCCGGCATGGCCGGGCTGATCAAGACCGTGCTGGCCCTGCACCACCAGGCCATCCCGGCTCATTTGCACCTTCAGACACGCAATCCCTATATCGACTGGGAGGCGATGGGCATCACGATTCCAACGGCGCTGACTCCCTGGCCGGTCGGCAGCGGTCCGCTTCTGGCCGGCGTCAGCTCCTTCGGGCTGAGTGGCATGAACGCGCACATTGTGCTGGGGCAAGCCCCAGCGCCGGCGGACATGCCCGACCGGCCAGCGGACAACGGCGGACTGAGTCTGCTGCCGCTCTCGGCTCGCACGCCCGAGGCCTTGCGCGC
>JAYTFQ010000925.1:0-5535 GCA_043734225.1 Anaerolineales bacterium
TTGGTGACGATCCCGACTAATAAGGGAGACAGCGTCATCGAGCGCAGCGGGCTTGGCGACGAGTTGAACTTTGTCCCGACCGATAAGCATACCCTGCGCTCCGCCAAGCACGCCAACATCTTCGCCATCGGCGACGCCACCGATCTGCCGGCCTCTAAAGCCGGATCCGTGGCCCATTTCGAAAGTGATATCTTGGCCGACAACATCGTCAGCGCCATCGCCGGCGATCCACTCAGGGCCGAATTCGATGGCCACGCCAATTGCTTCATTGAATCCGGGCACGGCAAAGGTCTGCTGATTGATTTCAACTATGACACCGAGCCGGTACCGGGCACATTCCCGCTGCCACACCTGGGCCCGTTTAGCTTGCTCAAGGAGACACATGTGAACCATCTCGGCAAGCTAGCGTTCCGTCACATCTATTGGAACCTTCTGCTACCGGGCCATGATATGCCGCTGGTGGAGTCGCATCTGTCGCTAGCCGGCAAAGATCTATCGTAATGTGGACAATGGGTCGAGCCAAGACCTGGCCCTGTAAACCATATTCTGAGTATTGGAGGACGCTGTGACCATCAAAACTTACGCAGGCAAATCGATTGAGGTCAACCCGGAAGGCTACTTGCTCGATAGTCAGGGGTGGGATGAAAAGATCGCGGCGGCCATCGCCGCCGAAGAAGGCATCTCGGAACTATCGCCGGACCATTGGAAAGTTATTTATTTCATGCGCAAGGCTTATGCCGAACGCGGCGACGGGCCGAGCATTCGCCAGCTCACAAAACAAAGCGGAGTGGACACCAAGCTGTTGTATCAACTGTTTCCCAAAGGCCCGGCCAAAAAAGCGGCCCGCGTCGCCGGTATTCCTAAGCCGCGCGGCTGCATCTAAACCGGATTGCCTGACGAATTCGGCCGATCATCAACGAGATGGTCAATCGTCAACCTGGTCGGCCACCAAAAGGAGATTCTCATGCTAAGTGAAAGGACGACCTTTAGTCTCCCAGCGCAAGGCTTTGCGACAGTGGAGAAGCCGAAAGCTATTACCAAAGTTTCAATCGTCGTTTCCAAAGGCTCACTGGACGGCGTTTACCCAGCGCTGATTATGGCGAACGGGGCGCGCATGGAAGGCATAGACGCCATTTTGTTTTTCACCTTCTTCGGCCTGGGTGCGCTGCACAAGAAACTTCAGAATCACTTGCAGGTTGCCACCGTCGGCAACGCCGCCTTGAATATGGCTATGCCGCTGCTCGGCCTGCCGATTACGATGCCGTTCCCGACATTGCTCGGGGCGATCCCAGGCGTATCCGCGTTTGCGTCACAGATGATGAAACAGAAGATGGAAACACTGGACATCCCACCGGTTGGCGAATTTATTGAGATGATCAGTGATGCCGGCGGCGAAATCTACGCTTGCAAGGCAGCTATGGACATGTTCGGGATAAAACAGGACGAACTGGTGCCGCAGGTCAACGCGGTGCTGACAGTTGGCGAGTTCTACGACAAGTCGGCCGGGGCCCACATTATTTTCACATAGTAGAAGAACGCGGGGCCGGGCTGCCAAGCTTCACGATAGCCCGCGCCTCGCCGGGCGCACTATGGCGTCACCTGCGATTACCGTGGCTTGTCATCTGTAATCGTCGGGCCAGAAGAAGGATCAAAGGTATGCAGATTGACGTCGACTTCCCCGGTGGCGCTCGCGTGGCCGCCCACTTCGGCCAGTTCACGGTGCACACCGACCAACCCACAGACGATGGTGGCGATGGATCGCTCCATCTCCGTTTGAGTTATTTCTGGCAGCCACTGCTACCTGCGCCGGTTACGATGTGCAACGTTTCTGTCGGCAGCGAGGCATTTCCACGGCGGCCATTCATCTGGTCCAACGGCAAGAAGTCGTTCCAAATTCTGGCCATTTGACCAGGCTGAGATCGAGATCCAATTGCCGCCGGAGTTTCCTGAGAAGTACAACAAGGCCGTCATCCGGGCCGCCGAGCAACGCACGGTCAAGAAGCACGTGGAACGGCCCGTTTTCCCGAGAAATTCGCGAGTCGGCCCCTTGGCCGATGGACAACGTCCAGCTCAGGGTGACAGCCAAAACAAGCTGGTTACTTGCGTCGAAACATGCAACGCGCGCGCGGCATGACCATTCCAGGTGACAGTCTATTGTGCCGTAAACGCGCGTGGAATGCGCTCGAGGATCAGGGATGCGCTCTAAATAGTCAGGTCGCGCCGGCGATAGACCCAATAGGCAGCTGCTACGCAGACGGCGATGATAGCGGCCGAGAGCAGCAGGTACCCGCCATCCAACTGGCCAGTGCGGAAGAATTCTCCCGCGTCAAAATACTTGAAGGGGGTGAAGTATTTTAGAAAATCCAGGTTGGCCCGCAGGCTGGCGACGATCGACAGGAAATAGGTCGCCAGGATGAGGCCGATCGCGGCCGAGCCCGAGAGCTTGTACTGCCGCATGGCGCAGCCCAGCAGCAGTCCGATGGCCAGGTAAATCAGCTCGAGCGCGAGCATCGCCTCCATTTCAAGCAACAGGAAGCTGTAAAAGGCCTGGTCGGGATGAAAGGACTGAACGGCGATCACCGACACCCCCCAGGTGATCAGAGCAAACACAAGGCAGTTGACCACGGCCGCCAGCACCTTGGCGGTGACCACCTGGCTGCGCGAAACCGGCAGCACCAGCGAAAACTCGACGGTCTTGTCGCGCTCTTCCTTAGAGATGCTGTCGCTGCCCCACAGCGCGGCGGCGATGGCGCCCAACAGTCCGAAGTAGATGAAGATGACGCCGTAGAAGCCGCTCAAGGTGGTCAAGTTAAAGGCGCGCATGTTCAAGGCGTCCAGCATGGCCGGCGGCAGGGAATCCATCATTTTCAGCATGGCAGGGTCGCCGGCAAAGGCGGAGTATTTGGCCACCGCCAGAATGATCAGCAGCAGCATAATGCCGCTCCAGATCAGCAGCGATTTTAGATTGGCTCTGAGCTCGCGCGCGAACATATTCATGGGAGGCCTCCTCAAGATACAGCCGCAATGTCACGGCGGCTATACAGCCAATAGCCAGCCGCCAGCGCCGCCAGGCTGACGGCCAGGTTGAGCAGCAGCAGCGGCGTGTTATACCCGGCGTGCTTGATGATATAGGCTGCATCCAGGTGCTTAAAGGGCGTGACCAGTTCCAGGCCAATCTCGCCAAACACGCCGTTGAAAGCGCTCAGCACATAGGCGCCAAAGCCCAACCCCAGCGCGTAGGGCGTGACACTGCGCACGCGCTTGACCAGCAGCGAAATGACCAGCCCCAGGCTGAGAAAAGAGACCTGGAAGATGCCGATGCTGAGCAGCAGCAAGATCAGCGTGCCGGGCTCGTAGTCGTGTTGGTCGCGGAAAAGCCCGATGGCGACAAAGCTGCTCACCCACACCACCAGGTTGGTGACGGTCAGGCTGCTCAGGGCGGCCAGCAGCTTGCTGGTGAGCACCTGGGCGCGGCTGACTGGTTTGGTCAAGAGGAAGTCGGCGGTCAGCTCGGCCTCTTCGATGGACACCAGGCCAAAGCCGTAGTTGGCCGCCTGGATGGCCAGGCACAGTTGGACGAACAGAAAGATGAAACTGTAAAAGCCCAGCACGGTGGACAGATCCATATTCCCCAGGCCCAGGGCGGCCCGCATGGCCGGTGGATACCTGGCCAGGAATTGGTTCATCAGCGCCGCCTGGTTGGCAAACACCGAAAAGAGCGAGAAAAACAAAACCACCAGGAGCGCCACGGCCAGCGACCAGGTGAGCACCGAGGTCAGCCGGGCGCGAAATTCGTGTCGGTAGATGTTTGCGTTCATGGTCTGACCCTATTCGTAATAGTGCATGAAGATTTCTTCCAGCGTTGGCTCCTCGATGGTCACATCCGCCAACTGGAGCACGCTCATTTTTTGCAGCACGGCGTTGATATCGCCTTTGAAGAAGAAACTCAGGGTGCTGTTATCCGTCTGCACATTGGTCACCCCGGGCAAATTGAAAGCGGCCGGGGGCAGGCTGTCCGCCGTCACGCGCACCTTTTTGTAATTGTTCTGCTGCAGGGTGCGGATGTCGGAGATTTCAACCAGGCGGCCCTCGCGGATGATGCCCACCCGGTTGCACAGCCGCTGCACTTCGCCCAAGATGTGCGAGGAGAAGAAGATGGTCACGCCGCGGGCGTGCTCCTGGCGCATCAGGTCGAAGAACTTGTGCTGCATGAGCGGATCGAGGCCGGAGGTGGGCTCGTCCAGAAACAGCAGTTTGGGGCCGTGCAGCAGGCCTTGCACAATGCCGACTTTTTTGCGGTTACCATAGGACAGGTCGCTGATGCGCCGGTTCATATCCAGTTCCATGATGGCCGACAGCTCCTGGATGCGTTGGGTGAAGTCGCCCTCGAAAAAGCTGGCCGAATACTTGAGCAGGTCCCTGACTTTCATGCCCTCGTAGTAATACACTTCTGACGGCAGGTAGCCGATATCCCGGCGGATTTGCGGGCCGTGGGTGACCACATCTTTGCCAAAGATCCGGGCGCTGCCGCTGGTGGGATGGATCAGCGACAGGAGCAGCCGGATGGTGGTGGATTTTCCAGCCCCATTCGGCCCAATGAAGCCGAAAATCTCGCCGGCTTCCACGTTGACGGAGACATCCACGATGCCCCGCGCTTTTCCATAAGTCTTGGTCAGATTGGCCACTTCGATAATGCTCATCACGCTGCTCCTTTGCGCGCAAACGTCAGGTTGCCTCCGCGGCTGGCACGGTCAGGCGGCGGTGGCCCAGGCTTGGATGCTGGGCGGGTCCATCAGTATCAGTGTGCCGGGCGGCAGGCCCAGCAGCCGTTCCATTGCTTCGGTATAGGCCGCCACCAGACGCTCCAGGCGCAGCTCGGCGTCGGGCAGTGGTGGGTCGGCTAGAACGATCCTGGCCCAGGCTTCGCCGATCCCAACCATCAGGTTGACGAGCATCTCGCCGGTCTGCTCGGGGTAGTTGGTGACAAACACCCCCTCAGCCTGGCCTTGCCGGATGATGGCCGCGAGCTGCGGCATTCCGCGTTCGAGCGACATGGCCTGCAGTTTTTGCCGATAGATGGCGTTGTGGTCGTCATACCAGACCCGCAGCAGCGCGACCAGGAAGGTCTTGTGCGCGGTTTTCCACTGGGCGGAGGCGGCCATGTATTGGTTCAGCTTTTCGACGGCGGTCAGCGTCGGGTGCTGGATTATGGGCTCCAGCGCCTGCGCTGCCTGACCGGCGGCGCGGTCCACCAACCCATCCAGCACCGCCTGCTTGGAGCTGAAGTAATGGTAGAACGCGCCTTTGGAGATGGCCAGCCGGGTGAGGATGTCTTGCACCGACATCTGCTCGTAGCCCTTGCTGAAAACCAATTCGTGGGCTGCCTCCAAGATCGCGTTGCGCTTGGCTGCACGCTCCTCTTCTTTGGCCACTCGCGCCATGGTCCGTGATCTCCATAAATAAACCGACCGTCTGCCTATTTATTACAGTAAGCCGATTTAGCGCAGTTGTCAAGCAAGTCAGGCGTTGTTCAAA
>JAYTFQ010000926.1:0-1901 GCA_043734225.1 Anaerolineales bacterium
ATTGGCCTGGATGCGCGCGGCGCCGTGGCCGCCATCCATTACAACAGTCGCTCACCCGCCCCGTTTGAGATGGACGAAGCATTGATCGAGCCGTTCTACGCGGCCTACCGCGCCTTCGTGGCGCTGGTGAACAGCCCGGCACTGCAAATCCAATTCAAGCTGGCGCCGGGCGACTTGTTCATTGTGGACAACCAGCGCGTGCTGCATGGGCGGACCGGTTTTTCAGCCGCTGGGCAGCGGCATTTGCAGGGGTGCTATGCCGACCGCGACGGGCTGCGCAGCCGGCTGGCGGTTTTGAGCCGGGCCGGCGCGGGGCGCGGCGCCTGAAGCGCAGCGGGAGTTTAGGGCGACACGCATGCCGGAAGACATCATCCAAACAATTTTTGAGGCGTTCGCCGCTCATGGCGACGCGCTGTATATCGGCGAGCCGGTCTCGATGACGGAACACATGCTGCAAGCGGCCTACCTGGCCGAGCAGGCCGCGGCCGGGCCTGCGCTGGTGGCGGCGGCGCTGCTGCATGATTTTGGGCACCTGATCCACGACCAGCCGGAGGACTCGGCGGAGCATGGGGTGGATACCCGGCACGAAGACCTGGGGGCAGCCTATCTGGCGCGCTACTTTGTGCCGGCGGTGGTGGAGCCGACACGAATGCACGTGGCGGCTAAGCGCTATTTGTGCGCGGTGGACCCGGCCTATTTTGACGCGCTGTCGCCGGCTTCGGTCTTGAGCCTGAAGCTGCAAGGCGGACCCTATACGGCGGAAGAGGCCCGAGCGTTTGAGGCGCGGCCATTCGCGGCCGAGGCGGCCCAACTGCGGCGCTATGACGATGCCGCCAAAATTGAGCATGGCTGGACGCCGGACCTGGCGCATTACCGGCCCTTTCTGGCGGCCGGTTTGAAACCCGCCAGCGCTTCAGGCCGCCAGCGCGATGAGGCCGATGCCGGCCAACACGCAGGCGGCGCCCAGGATGCGCACGCGTGACCCTTGTTCATGCAGGAAAACCACGCCAATGAAGGCGCTGAAGACGACGCTGACCTCGCGCACGGCGCCGGCATAACTGGCCGGGGCGCCAGCGCGAATGACAGACAGCACCATCACATAAGCCGTCAGAGTAGTGAAGCCGGCCAGGACGCTGGCCCAACGCGATGAGCTCAACTCCTGGCGCAGGCCGGACACGCCCATTTGCCGAAGCGCAAGCGGCGTCAGGAGCAGCAGCGTGAGCAGGATAACCAGATAGGTGTACAGCAGCGGATCCACCTGTTGAACGCCGGCCCGGTCCAGCAGGGTGTAGAGCGAAATGCACAGGCCGGCCAGCAGCGCCGCCTGCGGGGCGGGCTGAGCCAGCGCGCGCAGCGGCCCCAGCCAGGCGCCCAGGCGCGGCAGATTGATGATGTACAGGCCGGCGGCGATGAGCGCAATGCCGCCTACCCCGCCGGCCGAGAGGCGGTCTGACAAAAACAGAGTGGTCCACAGCAGCAAGAACAGCGGCGCCGTGCCGCGGGCCAGCGGATAGACCAGGGACAGGTCACCCAGCCGATAGGCGCGCGCGATCGAGAGAAAGTAGAACACCTCTAGCATGGCGCTGATGGCCAGGATGGCCCAAATGGCCGGCGGGATGGCCGGATGCGCCAGGAGCAGGACGGGCGAGTACAAGAGCACACCCCAGGCCAGCATCCACCAGACGAAGGCGGTGCGGTTCTGGGCGCGCTTGAGGGCGACATGGGCGACGACGTGGATAACCGCCGAAAGCAGGATGAGCGCGAGATTGGGTAAGGACATGACCTTGTCGATTTGGGGTGGGCTGGCTATAATACATGAACTTCGGGGCGTGGCTCAGTTCGGCTAGAGCACACGGTTCGGGACCGTGAGGTCGGAGGTTCAAATCCTCTCGCCCCGACAG
>JAYTFQ010000927.1:0-1616 GCA_043734225.1 Anaerolineales bacterium
TGTCAACGGCAACCTGTCCCAAACCCAGCCGAGACTGCAGCAAGACTGGGTGCGCCTGACCGCGGCCGAATATGCCCTGAATCCCAATATCGACCGGGCGTCTACCCGCATTGGCGCGCTGGGAACCGGCGCCACGCAGGTCATCTCCGACACCATTACCGCCTCCAAGGGGGATGAGCAAATCCGGGTGATCCAGCTGCAGCAGGTGCTCAAGCTGTCGGGCCACCTTGGCACCGGCACGGGGACCGGCACAGCCGGCCAACCGGCCGCCGCGCCCAGCCTGCTGGACCAATTCAAGCTGCCGCTGTTGGCCTGCAGCCTGCTGATTGTCCTGCTGCTGGCTGCCGGCGGCGTCTGGTACCTGTATTCCACCGGCGCGCTGGGCCGCCCAGCCGGCGCCCGGGCGGCCGGCGGTGGCAGTGGCGGCGGTGCCACAGTCACCCGTGTCCGGCCGGCGGCGGCCAGCGCCACCCGCAACCAGGGCGATAGCACCAAGGCTAGCTCAGCGGCCACCATTGCCGCCGGCACACCCACCGGCGGCGCGCCCGTGGCCCAGTTTATGACGACCTATGTGCTGGGTGACGATTTGTACGACGACTCCTTCAGCATTGACGCGCCGGATGGCAGCTTTTTGGGCGAGTGCGGGATGGGGATTTCCGAGACAATTGGGGTGGGCGACCCGAAGAAGGTGATGGCGTTCGAGGTGTGGCTGTTTGACAAGAACGACATCCGCACGGTGACCAAAGTGCTGATGAGCGAGCACGCCTTCCGCGATGAAGCACTGAAGAGCCGGCTGGCGGCCAAGGGCGAGCCGGTGCAGGTGCAGGCGGGCGATGTGGTCTCGATGGAGACGGCGTCGCTGGTGGTTACTGCCCGCGTGGTGGATATGGCTTATGGCGGCGGCGCGCTGCCGCCGAACAGCTTCTTTGAGCGCCTGACGATCGAGCTGGCAGCCTTTACCAAGAAAGCCGCCGCTTAGCTGATAGCTGGCCGCAAAAAAAGGCGGGGCGGGCAGATCATCTGCCCGCGCCGCCTTTTTTTGCGCCTGCCGGCTATTGCGGCTGATATTCGAGCTTGATGACCTTGAGCACCAGCAACCCGCCGGGGGTCTCGGCCTTCACCACGTCGCCCTCGCTCTTGCCCAGCAGCGCCCGCCCGATGGGCGATTCGTTGGAAATCTTGCGCTTGCGCGGGTCAGCCTCGTGCGCGCCAACAATGGTGTAAATCTCAGCGTCCTCGCCCGGCTCCTGCACCGTCACCGTGGCGCCCACGCGCACATAGTTGTACCGGTCGGAATCCTCGTTCTTGATGATCTGCGCGTTGCGCAGAACCTGCTCCAGCTCCAGGATGCGGCCTTCCAGGAAGGCCTGGTCTTCCTTCGCCATGATGTAGTCGGCATTCTCGGATAGATCGCCCATCTGGATGGCCTCGCGCAGGCGCTTGGACAGCTCCTGGCGCTTGGTGGTGGTCAAGTTTTCCAGCTCGGCCTTCAGTTTGGCGGCGCCGTCGGGCGTCAAATAATTTTGGTTCACGCGTCACTTCTTTCTCTAAACGAAACGGCTGGCGGGGGCGTCAAACCGCAGGGGCGTTCATTTGAACGCCCCTGCGGTTTGACG
>JAYTFQ010000928.1:0-9372 GCA_043734225.1 Anaerolineales bacterium
CCGCGAGCTTTGCTCGCGGCACATCCATTTTTTGGAAGAATTCCTCATGGCTTCTGTTCTTCGGGCGGCTTGACGCTCTGGAACATGCGGTAGAGCAGCGCGTCATAGATAAGCTTGAGGCCGCCGGCGACCAAGAAAGGCGCGCTGAGCCAAATGCCGCCGGCGCTGAACATGGCGCCGGTGACGCCGGGCGAGAGGGCCGAGGCGGTGGTGCGGGCGATGTTGGTGAGGCCGTTGGCGGCCGAGCGCTCTTCCGGGTCGACCACGGCCACGGTGTACGACTGGCGGGTGGGCACATCCATCTGCGAGATGCTGAAGCGCGCCAGCAGCATGGCGATGGCCAGCGGAAGGTTGGGCATGAGCGGCACCAGGATGAGCAGGATGTTGGAGGGCACGTGGGTGAAGACCATGGTGTTCACCAGCCCATAGCGCGCGGCCACGCGCGCGGCGGCCAGGGCCGATAGGCCGGCAAAGAAGTTGGCGCCCAGATAGATGGCGCCGATGACGGCCGGGTCGATGCCGAAGCGGCGGTGGAACCAGAGCGCCACCAGGCTCTGCACCACCAGCCCGCCGGCAAAGGCATCGATCATGAACAGCAGCGACAGGCGCGTGACCACGCCGCGCGAACGTTTGAGGCCGAACAGGCCTTGCAGCGTGACCGGACCGGGGGCGGTTTCCACCTCGATGGCGGGCGACAGGCGGGTGAACATGACCGCCAGCACGGCGCCCAGGGCGGCATAGACCAGGATGACGGCGCGATAGCTATTGAGCGGCGTTTGGCCGGCGTTGACCAGGTATTGCGAGAGCAGGCCGCCGGCCAGCGAGCCCAGGCCGGTGAGAATGGAGCCGCCCAGGCTGTACCAGGCGAAGACCTGGGTGCGCTGCTGGGGGGTGGTGGTGTGCGGCAGGGCCGCCTGCTCCACGGCCAGGAAGGGGCCGACTTCGTTGCCGCTGGGGCTGATGGTGCCAATGATGGCGGCGGCGATGAGGAAGACGAGGTTGCTGGTGAGGGCGAAGACGATGCCGGCAAAGATCATCAACGCGGAGCCGAGGATGAGCATGCGCCGCCGGCCGAGACGGTCGGCGATGATGGTGATGGGCAGCGAGACAGCGGCATCGCCCAGCAGGGTGAGGCTGAGGATGAGGCCGATCTGGGTGTCGGCGAAGCCGACGGCGCTGAGGTACAGGCCGAGCACGATGGCGATGAGGCCATAGGCGAACATGCGCACCATGCGCGTGGCGAACAGTTGGCGGCCGTCGGGGGTGAGAGAGTACAGGGATTGGATTTCGGGCAATTGGAGCATCGGGGGATATTATCGCAATTGGGCGCGGGGGACAAATATTAGGCCGGAGCTCGATGCGACGGTCAAGCCGTTGGCGGTCACGGGCGCCGATGGCGCCCCCTTCGCCCTGCGCCTACAGGCCGTGGCCCGGGCCGCCACCGGTCCCGCTGGCTCCGCCCGTGTCTTTCTGGACTGGGCATTGGAACCGCCCAAGTTGACAGTTTTTGGCTGTCGCCAACCGACGCAGACGACACTTTGTAGTACCTCTTATCCCTTACACTGAGCAGGCAAATCTTCTCTCCTCGGAAGAAAGGCAGCCTGACATGTCTACGGATCCGAAACGGGCGTTCTCATGGCCGCGCTTTATGTTAGCCGCCGCCTTGGCGTTTGCAGCCATTTCGATCGCGAATGCCGCCGCCGTTGGTGTCTCGATAGCGGCAAACTATTTTTTCGCCGTTGCCTTTATTTCGGCTGGGGCGGTCATACTTCTGGCGAATGGGCTGGTGCTTGGCTATTTTTTGGTTCGGTTATTACGAAAAAGGAGCGCCAGCGCCTGGGGCGCGCTTACTGGTTTCGTCGGCGTTTTGGCGGTTGTTGGCTATTTTGCGATTAGAATACTTGCATATTCACTCAACCCTATGACTGCCGTTCCCATGTCGGCTGTCAGCCCGATCCCACCTGGCAGCGGCTACGGCCAAATCGCCTTCGTCTCCAGCGACGGTCACATCAGCCTTATTGACGCCGACAGCGGCAACTTTACCAGCTTAGGACCTGGCGAGGAACCCGCCTGGTCGCCGGACGGCCGCAAGCTGGCCTACGACGGCCCGTGCGACAAGAAAAACTGTATCTATTTCATGACCGCCGACGGACGCCTCACCCGATTCGTCGACAACAGCTCAAATAGCTACCAAGACGCGATCTGGTCGCCCGATGGAACGAAGATCGCCTTTGAGAAGGATTCGGGCATCTTTATAGTGAATGCCGATGGCAGTCAACCGACCCAAATCGCGGGAGCTTCTTCGCTTGTCTGGTCGCCCGACGGCCGCAAGCTGGCCTACGATGGCCCTTGCGACAAGATCACCTGTATCTATATCATGAACGCCGATGGCAGTCACCCGACCCTAATCGCAACAGGTTATTCGCCTGCCTGGTCGCCCGATGGCAAGCGTATCGCTTTTACGCACAGCGAGGGCTACGATTTATTCGCAAAGCCCCACCTTTACTTAGCGAATGCTGATGGCAGCGGTGTTACCGCGCTGAAAAAAATTTTAGTAGAAGAAGGCCAAAGCTACGCCTGGTCGCCCGGCAGCCGCCAAATTGCATTCTGGGGTGGCTCAGGTGGTCTCTATGTAGTCAGCGCCGACGGCGCCGATCTGGGGCAAATTTCGAATGGCCAAATCGGAGCCGCAGCCTGGTCACCGGACGGAAAGCACATCGTCTATCAAAGCGATAGGCTGCAAATCTATGTGGCAAATGCCGACGGCAGCGGCGAGGTTATTCTCACCGACCACACCAAACACAAAAGCAACGGCGCCAACCCCAGTTGGTCGCCTGATGGCACCCGGATCGCTTTTATGGCGCCTCCGCCTCTAGATGATCCTTTTGGTGATTATCCCGAGATTTGCGTGATGAATGCTGATGGAAGCGGCGATGCATGTTTCGCTCACGCTGTCGCGGATCCCAGGCTCTACGAGGTGGCCCCCCGCGCCCGCCTTGCCTTCGAAGTGCACCCCCCCGCCCGCCTTGCCTGGCGGCCTTAAGGGAGAAATCGGACCATTCATGTTGCCGATAGTCCGTGTAGCCGGCCAGGTTCTGGCACAGGGTGCGCTCTTCCAGCACGGCGCGGCGGGCCAAATTGAGCATGACCACCGCGCCAAGCAGCACGCCCAGCCACGAGCCGAGCAGCAACGCCGTGCCGACAACGAACACGAGGATGCCGGCGTACATCGGGTGGCGGACGAAGTGATACGGGCCGGTGGAGACCACTTGATGGCCGCGGTCGGATTGGACGCGCACCACGGGCGAGAGAAACGAATTTTCGCGGAAGGTCAGGAAGAGCATGTAGAACGAGCCCAGCAGCAGCGCCAGGCCGGCGGCTTGCAGCCCGAGCGGCATGCGCGACCAATGCCAGCGCTCGGCGTCCAGGCTCATGAGCGCCAGCCAGACGAAGGTTGAGCCGAGCAGCAGCGGGAACACGAGCTTGTCCCAGCCTTGCTGATCGGCGGTGCCCAGGTGGGTGCGCTCTTGCAGCAAGCCGGGGTTGTGGCGGCAAAGCCAGGCTTCGATGGCGACATAGAAGCCGAGGAAGGCCAGCAGCCACACCCAGCTGGCGGGCCAGGCCCAGGTCCGGGCGGATTGGTCGCCCGGCGCCCACCTGCGCTAAAATATCTCCTATTCATCGCTTGGTGCTCCGCTGCTGTGTATTGGTATTCCGATTGAGGTGCCCCGATGCGTCGTTCGTCCGTCTGGCCCACACTGATCGCCCTGTCGCTGACTGTGCTGGCCGCCTGCCAGCCGGCCGCGCTGACTGGCCTGCTGCAGGCGCTGTTGCCGGGCTTTAGCGGGCCGAACAAGGCGCGGGTGGACACGCTGGGGCAGGCGATCTTCGCCCCAGAGTCGGCGGCGTGGAAAGCGGCGCAGCCTTAGTTTGACTTTGCTATCTGGGTGATCAGGGATGCGCGATGACTGTTTCTCCGAAATCGAATATCGTCGAAACTTCGTTTCGACGATATTCGATTTCGGAATATTCTTGTATGAATAGTATCGCAACTAGGTTTCGACGATATCCAATTTCGGAACATTCCCGTATTGAATAGTTTTGCAACTTCGTTTCGACGATATTCAATTTCGGAAGATTCTTGTAATGAGTGGGTTGTATCATCGTCTGTGAAGGAGCCACGCATGAAACTCAACCAGTTAAGTCCAATTGAAGAGCGGGTGATCGTGCACAAAGGGACCGAGCGGCCGTTCACCGGCGAATACGACAACTTTTTCGAGGAGGGCACGTACGTGTGCCGGCGGTGCGAGACGCCGCTGTATGTGTCGAACAGCAAGTTCCACAGCGGCTGCGGCTGGCCGAGCTTTGACGCCGAGCTGCCGGGCGCGGTGAAGCACCTGCCGGATCCGGACGGCCAACGGGTGGAGATTGAGTGCGCGGCGTGCGGGGCGCACCTGGGGCACGTGTTCGAGGGCGAGCGCTTCACGCCGACGAACTCGCGCCACTGCGTGAACTCGGTGTCGATCAAGTTTGTGCCGGCCAAGAAGCCGGCAAGTTCCTGATTGTTGCCAAGAATGAAATGCGGCGAGACAGTTGTCTCGCCGCATTTCATTCTTGGATTGTAACCGCACTTTCAGTGTAACCAAGGAATGCAATGATCTTTTGGCCGAATTGAATGACGCGGCCAGACGCTCGTCTGGCCGCGTCATCCAATTCGGCCGGCTGGTCTAGACCGGCTGAGCAGAGGCGTTCCAGATTAGGGGCGTTCAAATGAACGCCCCTCGACATCCAATTCGGCCGGCTGGTCTAGACCGGCTTAGCGGCGCATGCGCTCCATCATCATGGCCAGGAGGACGGCCGGCAGCAGCAGGCGCTCGTCGGCCTCGGACAGCTCGGCGCGCTTATCCAGCTGGAACTTGCGGTCGGTCAGCGACGGCTGCTTCTTGAGGTACAGCGCCGGCTGGCCGCGCAGCGAGACGATGTAGCCGGGGTTGATGAAGGTGTGAATGAAAGGGATATCGCTCAGGGCCGAGTCGAGCACTTTGAGCCACGGGTTTTCTTCGTTGACCACGCCGATCTCCTGGCCGACGGAGTCGGAGATCTGGTAGGTGGCTTTCCACATGGAGGCCATGGTCGGCCGCATGACCTTGGCCACCAGCGCACCGGCCGTGGTGGTGATGTCGAAGGGGATGTTCATGCCGAAGGCTTTCTCGGCCTGAACGTGGTAAAGCTGCTTCTGCTGGGCCTCGTCGGCGAAGATGTTAATATTGATCTTCATCGAAAAGGCCTTTTCCTTGACGTACAGCACGGTCTGGCCGGCAGCATCGGTCACCTTCACCTGCGGGTTGAGCGCCAGGAGCTTGAACGACAACGTCAGCGGATAATTGAGCATCGACCATTCTCCACAGGTATAGGGGGCGCGTTAGCGAGCCCCAGGCGGATTGTCAGCCCCCATGGCCCCTATTATGGGTCAATTGGCCAGATTTTCAAAGATGCCGGCGGCGCCCATTCCGCCGCCGATGCACATGGTGACCAGCCCGTAGCGCGTGCCGCGGCGCTGCATTTCGCCCATGAGCTGGACGGTGAGCTTGGCGCCGGTGCAGCCGAGCGGGTGGCCGAGGGCGATGGCGCCGCCGTTGACGTTGGTGGCGGCCTCGTCCAGGCCCAGCTCGCGCATGACGGCCACCGCCTGGGCGGCAAAGGCCTCGTTCAGCTCGACCAGGCCGATATCCGACTGCTTGAGGCCGGCGCGCTGGAGGGCGCGCGGCACGGCCACGATCGGGCCGACACCCATCACCTCCGGGCGCACCCCGCCCACATTGAAGCCCACAAAGCGCAGCAGCGGCTTTAGGCCGAGCGACTCGGCCACCGTCCGCTCCATGATGACCACGGCCGCGGCGCCGTCGCTGAGCGGCGAGGAGTTGCCGGCGGTGACGGTGCCGCCCTGCTTGAAGACGGGCTTGAGTTTGGCCAGGCCTTCCAGGGTGGTGTCGGCGCGCAGGTGCTCGTCCTGGCTGAAGGTGGTCGTGCGGCGCTGCGGGCCGCGCGGGCCGGCGGTCACTTCTTCAATCTCCAGTGGCACAATTTCTTCCGCGAAGCGGCCGGCGGCCTGGGCGGCGGCGGCGCGCTGGTGGCTGCGCAGGGCGAACTCGTCCTGGGCCTGGCGGGTGACCTCGTAGGTCTCGGAGACGGTCTCGGCGGTGAGGCCCATGGCCATGTAGACCTCGGGCTCGTTGTCTACCAGCCAGGGGTTGGGGCTCATGTGGAAGCCGGTCATGGGCACCTGGCTCATGCTCTCGGCGCCGCCGGCAATGATGATGTCGGCGCCGTTGGCGATGATGCGCTCGGCGGACTGAGCGATGGTTTGCAGGCCGCTGGAGCAGAAGCGGTTGACGGTCATGCCGGGAATTTCAACCGGCAGGCCGGCGCGCAGGGCGATGGAGCGGGCGAAGTTCAGGCCCTGGCCGCCCTCGGGCATGGCGCAGCCGATGACCACATCGTCGATCAGGGCCGGGTCCAGCGCGGGCAGTTTGGCCAGCAGCGCGCGTATGACGGCGGCGGCCATGTCGTCCGAGCGCCAGTTGGCGGTGGTGCCGCGTTTGGCTTTGCCTACGGCGGTGCGGAGACCGGCGACGATTACGGCTTCACGAGTCATAGGGTACTCCTTGGCTTCAACAACGAAATCAATGAAGATTGTTTGGGAAAATTGCGTATCGGGGCGGTCAGTAGACCGCCCCGATACGCAATTTTCCTAATTCAGTTTCTCAAGGCCTTGCCGGTCTTCAGCATGGCCACCATGCGCTCGCGGGTCTTCTGCTCGCCGAGCAGCGAGAGCAGGGCTTCGCGCTCCAGGTCGAGGATGTACCAGGGCTCGACCCAGGCCGGGGCGCTGAGGTCGCCGCCGCACAGGACGAAGGCCAGCTTGTCGCCGATGAGGGCGTCGTGTGAGCTGGCGTATTTGCCCCACACAAAACTTTTGACGCCCAGCTTGAGCAGCGCCAGCGCGTCGCGGCCGGCGGCGTAGACTTTTTCGATCTCGGGCGGGCGCAGGCCGGCATTGGCCATCTGGCGGGCGCGCTGTTTGGCGCGGGCCAGGCGCTGGTCGCCGTTCATCACGATCAGGTCGTCGTCCTGCAAGTAGCCCAGCTCGCGCGCCTCCCAGGCGCTGGCGCTCACCTGAGCGGTGGCCACCTGGGTGAAGACCGCTTGCAGCGCCGGCAGCGGGTCGGAGTTGGGCACGCGCATGACGGGGTTGAGGCGGCGCTGCAGCAGCGCCAGGCAGCCGCCGGCGGCGGGGATGATGCCCACGCCGGCCTCCACGAAGCCCATATAGGTCTCGTGATCGGCCACGGCGGACCAGCCGGCCATGGTGAACTCCACGCCGCCGCCCAACACACGCCCGTGCGGCGCGGTGACCACCGGCTTGGGCGCGTGGCGCAGGTTGAAGAAGACGGCCTGGGTGGCGCGGGCCTCGGCGTTGAGCGCCTCCCACTGGCCCTGCTCGGCGGCGGCGACGATCACGGCGATGTTGGCGCCGACGCAGAAGTCCGGGCCGTTGTTGCCGATGACCAGCGCGTCGAAATCGGTGTTGAGGCGCTCCAGGGCGGTCTGGGCCAGCTCGCGGATGGCGGGGTCGATGGCGTTCAGCTTGGAATGAAACTCCAGCAGCGCCACGCCGTCGCCCAGATCCAGCAGGCTGGCGCTGGCGTTGCCGGCCACTTCCTTGTTGGCGGCGTGCAGGTCCTTGACGAAGATGGCGTTCTTGTCGGCCGCCAACTGGGCGTAGGCCTGGGTGGTGTAGTCATACACCACGGCTGTCTCATCTGCCGCGCTATTTTCATAGAAGTGAGTGTGGCCGGCGGCGAGCATGTCCATCACCCAGCCGGCCACCGGGAAGCCGGCGGCTTCCATCTTCTTGGCGGTCTCGTTCACGCCCAGCAGATCCCACATCTGGAACGGGCCGGCCTGATGGGCAAAGCCCCAGCGCATGGCGTCGTCCAGATCGCTGAGCTTGTAGGCAATCTCGGGCGCGACGGCGGCGGCGTAGGCGAAGCCCTGGTAGAGAATGTCGCGCACATAGTTGGCGGCGCGGTCGTCGAATGTCAGCAGCTTCGCCAGCCGCTGGCCCAGGTCATCGATCTTGTACACCGCGCCAACCGACTCGAAACGGGCGGGCGCGGCCGGCTCGTAGGCCATGCTGGTGGTGTTGAGCGCCAGGAATTCGCGCTGGCCGTTGACGGTCGTTTGCTTATAAAAGCCCTGGCCGGTCTTGTTGCCCAGCCACTTGTTGGCCAGCATCTGGCCCAGCAGGGCGCGGGTGCGCTCGCCCTTGAGCACGTCGCGAAAGGTGTCGCGCGGGATGGCGTCGTACAGGTTGTCGTTGACGTGGGCCATGATGTCCAGGCCGACCAGGTCCAGCAGGCGAAAGGTGGCGGTCTTGGGCCGGCCGATGAGCGGGCCGGTGAGCGCGTCGATCTCGGCCACGCTGTAGCCGCCAGACAGGGCGCGCTCCATGGCATAGGCGCCGGCGATGGTGAAGAAGCGGTTGCCGATGAAGTTAGGCGTGTCCTTGCAGACCACCACGCCCTTGCCCAGCACGTCGCGGCCAAAGGCGCTGATGAAGGCGGCCACCTCGGGCGCGGTGTCGGCAGTGGGAATGACCTCCAGCAGCTTGAGATAGCGCGGCGGGTTGAAGAAATGCGTGCCCAGGAAGTGGGCCTTAAAGTCGTCCGAGCGGCCCTGGGCGATGAGGTGGATGGGGATGCCGGAGGTGTTGCTGGTAATGATGCTGCCCGGTTTGCGCAGCGCCTCCAGGCGGGCCATGAGCGCCTGCTTGGGGGCGAGCTGCTCGATGACGACCTCAATGATCCAATCCGCCTCGGCCACGCGGCCCAGGTCATCGTCGGTGTTGCCGATCTCGATGCGCTCGGCGCGGTCGGCGCGGGCCAGGTTGGCGGGGCGGGCCTTGAGCATGCGGCCAAAGGCAGCTTCCACGAAGCGGTTGCGCGCCTTGCGGCTGGACTGCTCCGCGTCGCTCAGGTTGGGGGTGGGGATATCCAGCAGGATGACGGACAGGCCGGCGTTGGCCAGATGAGCGGCGATGCCGCCGCCCATGGTGCCGGCGCCGATGATGGCGACTTTCTCAATACGGTTCAGCAAGGGGCGCCTCCGGGTTTACAGGATGGCCATGCGGGCGGCACGGGCCGGGCTGGGGCGCCGCGCGTGAGGAGAGGATAAAGGGAGTCGGGAATTTTGGCAATACAGCTGTTCGCACTGTTCGCACCGAGCACGTCAGCGTTTCAAGATAGCAGGCGAATGGATCCCAAAGAGACGCTTCGCAGATTCGCGCCTGAGTGGCGCGGGAAGTGCGCC
>JAYTFQ010000929.1:0-7768 GCA_043734225.1 Anaerolineales bacterium
AGAACAAGCTATTCCGTAGCGAACAGATTGTTCGCCAGATGAAAGGTGGATGACGTGCACAGTTACACGCTGGAGGCCCGGCCTGATACGCGCGGGCGAACGATTCACTGGGCCCGGTTCTATGACCCGCTCACCCGGCTGCTGACTCTGGGGCAGGAACGCACGCTGCGGGAAAAGACGCTTAATCTGGCGGCGCTGCAGCCGGGCGAGACTGTGTTGGACGTGGGGTGTGGGACGGGCCGTCTGGCGCTCCTGG
The DNA here is from genome assembly GCA_043734225.1 of Anaerolineales bacterium. Classification (GTDB taxonomy): domain Bacteria; phylum Chloroflexota; class Anaerolineae; order Anaerolineales; family UBA6663; genus JAYTFQ01. The sequence goes on from JAYTFQ010000929.1 coordinate 257, forward strand.
CCAAACCGCGGGTTGGACCCAGCGGCTCGGTGTACGGCATCGACGCCGCGCCAGAGATGATCGAGTTCGCGCGGCAGCAAGCCAGGCGGATGGGCACCGAGGTGGATTTTCGAGTGGGGTTGATCGAGGCGCTGCCCTTCCCGGAGGGCACGTTCGAGGTGGTCTTGAGCAGCCTGATGTTCCACCACTTGCCCGACGGGCTACAGCGCCAGGGCCTGGCGGAAATCCAGCGCGTCCTCAAGCCCGGCGGACGCCTGCTGGTGGTCGATATGCAGCCCGCCACGGGTTTGGCGGGGCATCTGGGAATGGCGCTCGTGTTTCATGGCGCGGTCGCCAATGGGGTTGGTGCCCTGGCTGGGCCGATGGCGGGGATGGGCTATGCTCAGATTGAAAGCGGCGATTTGAAGTTTGGGCCGCTGGGGTATATCCGAGGGCAGCGCGCCGGTTGATGCCTGGTGACGGCCTGACTCCGCGGATCATCCGCGCAGCGGCGCTAACGCGCGGCCGCCCCGTGAGGCGGGGCGGCCGCATGACCATCACAAATTACCGTTATGCGCCCTTCACAACCTCCAGCCGGCACCAGGCATACAGCGAGTCGTACATCTCGAACTGATGGCTCAAGTTCTCTTCGTCGTCCGGGTAGCGCAGGCTGAAGCCGGAAGCGATGGCTTCAAGGCCGCGGGCGATGGGGTCGGTGTCGATGTCGGCGGCTACATCGGCGGCGTGGATGATTTTGGCCAGCCGCACCAGGCCGGGTTCGGTCAGGCCATACTTGAGCATGATCGACTCGAACGAGCAGCGGCCGTCGTGGTGGCCGAGCTCCACGTCGGGCGCATCGAAGGGAATGGCGCCGGTCTCGGCCGCGACTTTGTCCACCTGGTTCTTGGGCACAAACAAGAATTCGGCTTCGTTATCCACGAAACGCAAGATCAGCCACGGGCAGGCCACGCGGTCCACATGCACGTGCGAGCGGGTTAACCATTTCAATGCGGTTCTCCTTGTCGATCACGCCGCGCGCGGCGTGGCTGGCGTGGGCGAGGCACAGCCGCGCCCAGCGCAGGCGCATCCCGCGCAGTCAACTGCGCATCAGCCTCGGCCAACGTAGGGCATCTTGGTGGCCATGATGGTCATAAAGAGCACATTCGCGTCCAGCGGCAGGCTGGCCATATAGACCACGGCGCGGGCCACTGCTTCCGCATCCATGGTTGGCTCAATCGCGAAGGTATCGTCCGCCTGCAGGGCGCCGTCGGTCATGGCGCTGGTCAGATGGGTGGCGGCGTTGCCGATATCGATCTGGCCGCAGGCAATGTTGTGGCGGCGCCCTTCCAGAGCGGCTTGCCGGGTGAGGCCGGTGACGGCGTGCTTGCTGGCGGTGTAGGCGGCCAGGTTTGGGCGCGGCGCGTGGGCGGAGATGGAGCCATTGTTGATGATGCGCCCGCCTTGAGGGGTCTGCTGCTTCATGAGCCGGAAAGCGGCTTGCAGGCACAGAAAGGCGCCGGTCAGGTTGATATCCAGCGTGGCGCGCCAGCTTGCCAGGTCGAGGTCTTCAAGGGGCGCGGCGCGCGAGCCGATGCCGGCATTGTTGAAGAGCAGATCGAGCCGGCCGAAGCGCTGCTGAGTTTCGGCAAAGAGCGCCTGCACCGAGGCTGGGTCGCTGACGTCCACCGGCACGACGAGGGCCCAGGCGGCGAGCGGGCCGGCCTCGGCCGCGGCGGCCTGCAAGCGGTCGGCACGCCGTCCGGCCAGGACGACGGCATAGCCAGCCTGGAGCAGCGCCAGGGCGGAGGCCTTGCCAATGCCGGAGCCGGCGCCGGTTACGATCGCGACTTTGGTAGGGGTGTCCATCAAAATGTCCTCGTCAGGAAGCTAAAATAGGTCTGTGACTATCCCCGCACGGGACCAGCAGCGCCCCGGGTTGGAAGGTTGGCGGCCGCCTCACGGCCGCGGACTATGAGTATAGCCATAAGCCAACCGGCGGCCAGTTGAATAGCCCGGTGGGTGCTTTGGCGGAGGGTGGTCCTTTTTAACCGCGCCTGGTGTGCCACGGCCACGCGGGGTCATGACCGCTGCGCTCGCGAAGCGCGACGCTGGCTGAAAGCCCGATACCTTTCAAATCAGGCCTTGCCCTATAACCGGCGATAGCTGCCGCCCCCGCTTGGCGTAGCCCCGGGGTGCACGGCTCTTCCTTTGGGACAAACCCCAAGCGGGGCCGGTACGCCGCGAGCGCCAGGCTGTCTTATTTGAAAGGTATTGCCGTAAAGCCCGCTGTTTGGCACTCGCGGGAAGACCTGGAGCGCAATGTATGTCCACTTAGGTCGCTGCTGGAGGCGCTGACCCGTCTTGACAAAGCGGGTGGCCTCAAACCGCTGTTTGGCAGGAGCATTCGAGGAGGCTACAATAGTGACGTGAATGCTTGCAATGCAGTCACTGTATCGGAGATGGCATGACACGTTATATCTTCGGGCGCGTGAGTGGCCTGGTTTTCGCCGTTGTGCTCGTTTCGATGATAACTTTTCTCCTGATGCACGCCGTGCCAGGCGGTCCCTTCGACGAGACCAAGCAACCGCTGCCGGAAGCCGCCAAACAGAATATATTGCACAAGTACGGCCTCGACCGGCCCATATGGGAACAGTACCTGCGCTACATGTGGAGCGCTTTGCACCTGGACTTTGGCATCCCGTTCCAGAGCCCGTCGGAGACAGTGACACAGCTCATCAGCCGCGTTTGGGTGCCGACGCTCCAGGTTGGCGCGGTGACAATCGGGATTTCCTATACGCTCGGCATATTACTGGGAATTGTGGGGGCCCTTAATCGCAATACCTGGGTCGACTATGTCGTCACCACCATCGCCACGCTCGGGATTGCGGTCCCGAATTGGGTCGTGGCCATCTGGTTGATCATCGTTTTTAGCATCTCGCTAAAGTTGCTGCCTACGGGCGGTTGGGGTGAGCCCAAAGATTATATATTGCCCGTCACGGCCTATGCCCTGGCGCCCACAGCGCTGGTCGCGCGCTATACCCGCACCAGCATGCTGGAGGTATTGGGGGCTGACTATGTGCGCGCGGCGCGCGCCAAAGGCGCCGGGAAATGGCGGGTGATCCTTCACCACGCGCTGAGAAACGCGCTCCTGCCGCTCATTACGGTCTTAGGGCCGCAAATTCCGAACCTGGCGACCGGCTCCATCTTTATTGAATCCACGTTTCGTATTCCGGGCCTGGGCCGTTACTTTGTCACCAGCGCGTTCCTGCGAGACTATCCGATGATCATGGCCACCATCATTCTGGTGGCTATTCTCTGGGGCGTCACCTACGCCCTGAGCGATATCCTGTACGCCGTCGTCGATCCGCGCGTGCGCCTGACGGGAGGCGGGTAGCGATGGCGACGACGGCGCTCGAACAGCCGCCCAACACAATCGCGGCTGCGAAGGACCGCACATTGTGGCAGGACGTGCGGCGGCGCTTCCTGCGGAACCGGCTGGCGACCGCCGGGCTGGTTGTCGTCGGGATTTTCATTATCTTTGCGGTCTTCGCCGATGTGCTGGCCCCCGAACCTTACGACCGGTCGGTACTGAGTGAGACGCTGCAGTTTCCCAGCACTCAGCACTGGTTTGGGACGGACCAGGTGGGCCGCGACATGCTCAGCCGCATGATCTACGGGGCGCGCACGTCGCTGACGGTGGGTTTCGCCGTCCAGGCGCTGGCTTTCGGCATCGGGCTTCCGCTGGGCGCGCTGGCCGGGCTGCGCCCAGGCACGTGGGTGGATTTTGTCGTCACACGCCTGGTGGAGGTGATGAGCGCTTTTCCCAGTTTTCTTTTTGCGCTGTTCATCTTGACCGTAATCGGCGGCGGCCTGGTTAACGTCATCTTCGCGATCGGCATTACCAGTTGGATCGATGTCACCCGCCTCACGCGAGCCCAACTGTTAAGCTTGCGCGAGCGAGATTACGTCCAGGCTGCGCGCGCGCTGGGCGCAAACGACCGGCACATTGTCACGCAGCATCTGCTGCCGAATGCCATGCCGCCCCTTATCGTCATGTTGGCACTGGGCATTCCCAGCGCCATCTTTGCCGAGGCCGGTTTGAGTTTTCTGGGTCTGGGCATTAACGACCCGATTCCCAGCTGGGGCAAAATGGTCGGCGACAGCATGGGCTATATCCGCGTTTTTTGGCATGTGGGTTTTTTCCCGACGCTAATGATCGCGCTGGCCATGCTCAGTTTCAACTTTGTGGGCGATGGCCTGCGCGACGCGTTAGATCCGACCATGCGGAATATGTAGATCTACCGGAAGGAGGCCAAGCCAACCAGGTTCTTCAAACGCGTCCCGGCCAGCCCAGGCAAACTCGGCCAGGCAGCAGCTTGCGATGATCCAGACTCGAACTCAAAGAGGAGAGAGCGATGTTCGCATCCAAGAAACGAAATAGTGCTTCAAGGTTTGGCTTGCTGGTGGTGATCAGCCTGATCGCCGCGGCCTGCGCGCAGGCGCAGCCGGCCCCGACCGCCACCAACCTGCCCGTCTCCACCAACTTGCCGGCCCCTGCCACCTATACGCCGGGCGCCGCGTCCGCGCCAACCAGCGCGCCAGCGGCAACGGTTGCCTCGGGCGGGCAAGTTAACGCCTTCGGTGTCACCCTGCCGGCCGACGCCGCGCCGCCCAGCCAGCAATTTATCCGCCTGCTGGCCACCGAAGGACAGGATATCAACTTCTCGGAAGGCGTCTACAACCGCACCGCGTATGTCGACATGCTGGCCACACCCCTGGTGCGCATCAACAAGAACTTTGAGATCGTCCCGGCCGGCGCAGAAAGCTGGGAGGTCTCGACTGACGGCCTCACCTGGACTTATCACCTGGACAAGAAGCTGACGTGGAGCGACGGCAATCCCGTGACCGCCGACGATTACGTGTTCACCTTCCAGTATCAGGCCGATCCCAAGCACGCCTGGGACTTCACCTGGTTCTGGAGCCCCATCACGAACTGGGACGATGCCGTCGCCGGCAAAGTTCCGGTGACCGGCATCGGGGTCAAGGCCGTCGATGACTACACGCTCCAGTTCACCACCTCCACCCCGGCCCCATATTTCCCGGCCCAGGCGCTGTATGCCCGGCCGCTGAGCCACAAGGCCTTCGTCAAGTCCGGCGAGTTCTATGATAACAACCCGGCGACAGCGGTCTCGTCTAGCCCGTGGATCCTGACCGAATGGACCAAGGGCAAGCAGATGGTCTTCAGCCCCAATTTGAAGTACACCGGCAAGGACAAGCCTTTTCTCGAGAAGATCATCATTATCTTGGGTGATGGGACCAAAGACTTCGTGTCGTACCAGGCGAATGAGGTGGATTACGCCGCAAGCTTTACGCCGGCCGATATCACCTCCATCGGCGCTGACCCGCAGTTGAGCCAGGAATATCACCCCGGCTTCGGCGACTTCCGCACCGACTACCTGAGCTTCGACACGTACCACCCGCCCTTCGACAATCTGAAGGTGCGTCAGGCGTTTGCCAAGGCCATCGACCGCACCAGCATCATCAACAACATCGTGCACAAGCAAGGCATCGCCGCCTATTCCTTCCTGATGCCCGGCTTCCCAGACTCGTCGTCGCCTACCCTGGCCAACGAGGACGTGAACAAATACGACCCGGCGGCGGCGCAAAAGCTGCTGGCGGACGCTGGCTTCCCCGGCGGGAAAGGCTTCCCGCAGCTGACCCTGGAGCTGCGCCAGGAAAACGACTTGAACAAGGCCGTGGCAAATGCCATGGTCGGCATGCTCAAGGACAACCTGGGCGTCACGGTGCAGGTTTCCAACATCGACCAGAAGACGTTCATGGCCGACCTCAACGCCCACAAGATCCAGTTCTATATGGTCTCTTACGGCTTTGACTACTTTGACGCCTCCAACATGCTCGGCGTATGGCTGTCCAAGGGCCGACATGCCTGGAAGAATGGCCAGTTCGACCAGTTGGTCACCAAAGCCACGTCTTTCATTGGCCCGGCGGACCAGCGCAGCCAGATGTTCAAAGACGCCGAGAAGCTCCTGGTTGACGACGTCGGCGGCATTTTCCTGATTCACCGCACGCCCGGCAGCATTTACCGGCCGTACCTGAAGGGTTCAGAACTCGCACCCGACAAGACCGGTGTGGCCACCTGGCACTGGCCCGCCCCCGAGGACATCAGCACGATGCCGCTCACGGTGTACGTCGCCAACACGGTGGACCCGAACCGCAAGTAGCAACTGGTCTCGACTGTACGCGTAACAACGCCGGGGTCGCGAGCCATCGCTCGCGACCCCGGTTGTTTTATCGCCGACCACCCAGGCGGCTCAGCCCGGTTGGCGGCGTACGTCGAGCTGCATACGCGCGCGCTCGAGCAGTTTGGCCACCCGCTGCTGCCGGTCGGCGTGCACAAGCTCGGGCTGGTGGCCGTCACGGACGAGGCGGCCCGCGCGGCCTATTGGCCGGAGTACAAAGCCGCCTTCGAAAGCGCCGCGCGCGAGCGCGGGTTCGCGGTGCCCACGCCGCGCCAGTTCGACGCGGAAGTGGCCGGCGGCGCGCTGTTCGTGGGGTCGCCCGAGACGGTGGCCGTGAAGATCGCGGCCAACGTGCGGCGCCTGGGCCTCAGCCGCTTCGATCTCAAATATGACATTGGCCACCTGGGGCGGGAGCACCGGGCAACGTCCATCGAGCTGTATGGCCGCCAGGTGATTCCCCGGGTGCGGGAGCTGCTTGCTGATGCTCCTGGTCAGCCTGTCCCATCCGATCCACGTGCCGCGGCGGCCAGCGCCGCAGGCGCGCGTGCCTGACACTGGAGCCGGCGAGCTGCGCCTGGGCATCGTCGGCGCCGGAAAATTGGGCACCGCGATCGCCCGGGCGGCCATTGCGGCCGGCCACGACGTGGCCATCTCGGGCTCGGGGCCGGCGGAACGCATCACCCTGACCATCGACGTGCTGGCCCCCGGCGCGCGGGCTGTCACCACCGCCGAGGTGGTCCGCCAGGCTGACCTCATTGTGCTGGCCGTCCCCACGCACCGCTTCCGCGAGCTGCCGCACGATCTCTTCGCCGGCAAGATCCTGATCGACCCGATGAACTACTGGGAGCCGATTGACGGCGTGGATAACGAGTTGGCCGCGGCGCCGGACGGCAGCAGCCTGGTCGTGCGGGCGTGGTTCCCACTGGCGCGCGTGGTCAAGAGTCTTAATCAGCTTGGCTACCACGAGTTGGACGAGGGCCGGCGCCCGCCAGGCGCGCCCGCCCGCCTCGCCATCGCCGCGGCCGGCGATGACCGCGCCGCGGTGCGCGCGGTGCTTCAGTTCATCGATCGGCTTGGATTCGACACGGTGGAGGCCGGGCCGCTCGCCGCTGGCGTGGCGCTGGGGCCGGGCGAGCCGGCGTTCGGGCTCGGCGCCAGCGCCGAAGATCTCTCGCGCCTGCTCAGCCCGGTGGCCTTGTCCGCTTGATGGCATGGCCGCAGCGCGAACGTGGCTAGGCTGTTGCAGGCTGCTGTGTATCGGAACGCTTTGACC
>JAYTFQ010000930.1:0-18427 GCA_043734225.1 Anaerolineales bacterium
ATCACCGGGTTGCCGGGCGTCTCATAGCGTTCCACGCTCAACCCATGCCGCGCCAGCAAGCGTCCCACCAGTTCGGCGCATTCCCGCGTGCCCTCCTGCCGGGCGGAAATGCTCGGCTGCGCGCATAGCTCGCTCAGCTCGCTCAAATACTGGTCCAGGTTCGCTTGAAGAAAGTCGTCAATGGTTGACATATTCCTTCGCTGTGAACGTCGATTGGTCACTAGGTCGATTGGTCAACTGGCTAATTGGGTCACCTGTCGACCAATCGACTCTCTACCATTCAGACAATTTCCAAATCTCGGGCGACAGCAGGCCCACTTCCGCGCCGATTTCGGCATAGATGGTCACCGACTGGCGCACGTGTTGGCGAGCCGCCTCGTCCTGGCCGGTGCCGTGCAGCAGATCGGCCAGGTTGTTGTGCAGCGCGGCCTCGCGGTGCCGGTCGCCCTGGGCGGCGCTCAGCGCCAGCGCTTGCTCGGTCAGCCGCAGCGCCTGGGCATAGTCATCCTGAGCGCGCAGCACCAGCGCCAGGTTGTTCAGTGCCGCGGCCTGCGCGCCCGGTTCCCCCAGGGCCTCGGCCAGCTCCAGGCTGCGCTCCAGGTGCTGCCGCGCCTGGAGTGGGTCGTCCTGGCTGCTGGCCAGGATGCCCAGGATGTTGTGCGCCTGCGCCAGCGCCCGCCGGTCTTCGGCGGCTTCGGCCAGCGCCAGCGCCGCGTGGGCTAGTTCCAGCGCGCGGGGCGTGTCACCCTGGTGATGCGCCGTCAGGCTCCAGTCCGCATAGATGCGGGCGCGGGCCGCCGAAGGCGCCGCGCTGGGGCCGAGAGCATTCGCCGCTGCCTGGAAATGGCTTTCGGCCAGCTCCCAATCGCCCCGGCGGTGATAAATATCGGCCAGTTTGTGCTCGATACCCGGCAGTTCGTCAGCCGCGCACAGCGCAGCCGCGGTCTCGTAGCTGGCCAAGGCCGGGCCATATGCGCCTGAAAGGGTCAACAGGTCGCCTATCGCCTGTTGCAGTTCGGCGCCGGCCGGATGCCCCAGCGCCAGGGCCGCGCGGAAATGCCCCAACGCTTCGGCATTGGCGAACACTGCCCGGGCGTGCTCGCCCGCCAGCCGGAAGTAGTCGGCCGCTTCGTCTTCGCGCCCGGCTTGCTGAAAATGCTGCGCGATCTGGCTGGCCGTGGCGCCCAGGCTAGATTCGGCCCCTGCCTGCGCGCCCGAGTGGCGTTTGGCGCGCGTGGCCAGGGCCTCCGCCACGCGCCGGTGCAATAGCCGTCGCCGCGCCAGACTGGTCTCTTCATAAACCAGGCTGCGCAGTTTTTCATGCTGAAAGTCATAGCGCGGCTGCGCCTGGCCCCGTCCGTCTGTCACCTCAGCCACCAGGCCCAGTGCCATTAGCCTTTCCAACCCGCTCACGGTCTCATCGTCGCTGCGGCCGCTGGCGCCGTGCAGGGTATCAAAATCGAACCAACGCCCAATGACCGCCGCTGTGCTCAGCAGTTGCCAGCTGGCCTCGTCTACCCGCGCCAGCCGGGTTTGCAGCAGGCTCCGCACGCCGCCCGGCAGCAACCAGGCAGCCGGCCCGTCCCCCGACTCGCTCAGCGCGGCCAAATATTCCATAACGAAGAAAGGCAAACCTTCGCTCTCTTGAAACAGCCGGGCGACCGTAGCGGGGTCCAGCGGCGCCCGCCCGGCGTCCGCCGGATCGCTGGCCCGGGTGGCCGCCACCAGCTCGGTCACGCCGGCCAGGTTCAAGCGCCCCAGCGTATGGCTGCTCGCCCGACCTGCCCGCCCGGCCTCGGCCAGCAGATGGCGCAGACGGTGTCCAGCCGGCACCTGCTCGCCACGCCAGGTGAGTAATAACAGCCACGGCTGCCCGGCCAGCCGCCGCACCAGGTAGGTCAGGAGGTCCAGCGAGGCTTCGTCAATCCACTGCGTGTCGTCGATCAGCAGCACGCCCGGCGTGCCCGCTCCGTTTTTCGGGCTCAGGGCGCCCAACAGCACCTGGCGCAAGCTCTCGAAGAAGTGTCCCTGCGCACCAGGGCTATCCAGTGGGGCAGGCGGCCGCAGGTCGGGCCGCGCGTTCAATAGTTCCGGTAACAGCCGGCCCAGCTCGGTCAGGGTGTGCGGCGCGAGTGCGAGCGGCCCGGCATGCCGTTCGGCCGTATAGCCCGATACCCCGCGCAGTGCCTCGACAAATGGCCCATAGGCCAGGTTGAGCTCGCCCTCAAAACAGCGCGCCAGCGCCGTTCGCGCTCCGCGCTGTCGGGCATAGGCCATAAAGCTTTCTGCCAGCCGGGTCTTGCCGATGCCGGCCTCGCCCTCCAACACCACCAGCCGGCCGTCGCGCGCCGCGCCATAGCTCGCCAGCAGTGCCGCCCACTCGCTGCCGCGGCCAACCAGCGGACGCTCGGGGGTCGGCATGGCCAGGGGCGGGGATAGCGCCGGGCCTTCCGCCGTGCCGGCCGCTGCTGGCGCACGAGCCACATCGGCTGTCATCGTCGGAGTCGCGCGTTTTGGAGGCCCGGGCACGCGGTTTTCTTTGATGGCTTCGTACAAGGCCGTGGTTTCAGCCAGTGGCGCCACGCTCAACTCTTGGTCGAGCACGCGCACGGCCTCCCGATACTGGCGCAGCGCGGCGGCCCGCTGCCCCGCCCAAACATATAGCTGCATCAATTGCCGGTGAGCGGGCTCGTGCAGCGGGTCCAAGGCCAGCCAGCGCCGCACCTGGGCAATGCCGGCCTCAAAATCGCCCTGGGCGCTCAGGGTGTGCCCCAGCCGTTCCAGCGCTCCCGCCAGCTCTCGCCTCAGGCTTTCCACCTGGAAAAACTGCCAATCGTCAAAGGCTGGGCTGTCGCGCAGGCTGAAACCGGACATGAAGTCGCCGCGATACTGCTCAGCCGCCGTTTGCAGCTCGGGCAGGCAGGCAGCGCAGGTGTCGTCCGCCGGGTGGCCGTGCGTGCGGCACTCGGCCAGTCGGGCGTGAAAAACATCCACGTCCACCCAGGTATCGGCGTCGCGTTCCAGGCTGACCGTCTCGCGGTCAATCTTCAATCCAGTGCCGCCCAGCGCCTTGTGCAGGGCCGAAAGGGTCCGGCGCAGCGCGCCATGCGCCCGCGCCGCATCAACATCCGGCCAAAAAAAGGCCGCTAGGCTATCGCGCCGCTGGCCGCCCGGCGCCTGGCCCACCGCCAGATAGGCCAGCAGGGCGATCGCCTTGCGCGTGTCCACTACAATCGGGGCGCCCTGGCGCTCCACCCGAGGCGCGCCCAACAGATAGATACTTAGAGCATTCAAGGCTAAGTGTTCCTGACTAAGGCAATTCTACTTGAAAATCCCGTAACGCTTTTCGTAACGATCCCGGCATGGCCGAGCGTTATTGTAATGTCAGACGAAGGAGTAGAGCCATGCAAACACAGTCGTTACATCATACCAAGTCGGGCTGGGGCGACGCCGCCGTGGATGGCCTGATTTCGGGAGTTGCGGCCGGGTTGCTGATGGCCGTCTTTCTGCTTGTGGCCGGTGCGTTCGGCGGCAAGGGCCTTGCGGATGTCCTGCGCCAGTTTGACCCCGGCGCTGGTCCCGCGCCGCTCACCGGCGCCGTCACCCATCTGGCTATTTCGGGCGTCTACGGCATCCTGTTCGCCAGCCTCTGGCGGCCGCTGGCGCGCGTGTGGGTCCGTCTGCCGGTCTGGCTGTTTGGGTTAATCTACGGCCTGCTCCTTTGGCTCTTGGCCGCCGCCGTAACCGCCGCGCGCGCCGGCCTAGGCGCCGGCTGGCTGCAGGGTATCTCCGCAGCCCAGTTAGCGGTGGCCCACCTGATCTACGGCCTGGCATTGGGTTGGTCGGTCAGGCGGTTGCAGCGCCGCTGACGATTGCTGGCGAATTTCGCCTGTGTGTGGAACGCCTGGCAGCGATCGATTGAGAATGTCAGCCATGGCCCGCTCGGGCCACACCATTCACCCGTCACCCAGTTTGCCAGAGGAGACAAGTCATGCGCAAAGTTTTGAAGTGGGTCGGGATCGTATTCGCGGGCCTGCTCGGCCTGATCATCGTCGTCGTCGCGATCGTCAGCATCATCGGCTACCAGAAGCTGAGCAACGGCGCCGCTTACACGGTCAATGAAACCATCAGCGTGCCGAATTCGGCCGAGGCGGTCGCGCGCGGCAAGTACCTGGTCAATACAACCGCCGGCTGCTTTGGCTGCCATGGCGACGGCCTTAGTGGAACGGTTTTTTCTGCGGGCTTGCCTTTCGGCAACCTGGCCGCGCCTAATCTGACCAGCGGCAAGGGCGGTATCGGCGGGATTGTGACCGACGCCGATTGGAACCGTGCCATCCGGCACGGCATCGGCCATGATGGGCGTGTCTTGCTCATCATGCCGTCGGATTCCTACACCCATTTGTCCGATAATGACCTGGGCGCGATCGTGGCGTATATTAAGAGCCTGCCACCGGTGGACAATGTGCTGCCGGCGCGCAGCCTGGCTATCCCGGCTGCAGCCCTGGTTGGGGCCGGGCTATTTCCACTCGGCGCGGCCGACATCGACCACAGTGCCACCCACCCGGCCGTTGCTCAGGCCGAAACAGCAGACTATGGCGCCTACATCGTGGAATTGGCCACCTGCCGCGACTGTCATGGTCCGAATCTAACTGGCGGCGATGGCGTTGGCGGCGGACCGGTTGGCCCCAACCTCTCCCCCACGGGCGAGGTAGGCGCCTGGACCAAGGACCAGTTTATCAATACCATCCGGACTGGCGTCAATCCGGCTGGGCACAAATTGAGTGACGACATGCCCTGGTCGGTGTTCAAGAACATGAACGACCAGGACCTGGGCGCGGCGTATGCGTATTTGCATACGCTGCCAGCCAAGTAGAGTAAACTGTGTGCCACCCGCGCCGGAAGCTGGCCGATCTACATTCCGGCTCGGGCGGCCCGGTCGTCTACCGGCTCACCGCACGGGTTATGCCATGACCTCAACTGGATTGAATTCAAATTCCAATATTGCCAACCAGCGTCGGCTGGCACTGGCGCGTGCCGTCTGGCTGGGACTGGTTGGACTGGTGCTCGCCTCCTATATCGCCGATATTGGGTCGTTGTGGTCGGACTCCAACCTGGGCACAACCGCCTGGGTTGTTGTCATGCCGCTGGGCTTTGCCCTTATAGGCGGCGCCATCTTTTGGCGCAAATCGAATGATTGGATGGCTCTGCTCACCTCGTTCGCGCTGATTGCCATGGGTGTTTACCTGCTGACGGGTGTCAGTGATGACTTGATTTTGCGGCCGGGATGGCGGGCTGCCCCAGCATACTCCAGGGGCTCGCCAGCGGCTCGTTTGTGTTGCTGGGCTTTCTATTTCCAGATGGTCGACTGGCGCCGCGCGGCGCCCTGCCGCTGGTCATGATTCTATTGGGCGTGGATATCTTAGGCTTTGTGGTGATTGGTCTGGCCGGATGGCCGGCCGCGTTCGAGATAAGCGGCTTTTGGATGACCATGGCCGTTGCCATCATGCTGCAGGTCTATCGCTATTATCGCATCTCGGGGGCGGTGCAACGGCATCAGACGAAGGGGTGGTCGCCGGCCTCTTGAGTCCGCTGCTGATCACAATCAATTACCTTCTGTTCATCATCCCAAATCAGGCGGCCTTAGCCGCCGGCGGACTGTTGGGACCGCTGACCGTTTTGGAGATACTGGTGGCGCTGCTGCTGCCTTTGTCCATCGCCATTTCGATACTGCGCTACCGCTTGTGGGATATTGATATCCTGATCAACCGCTTCAGCGCGACCCTGCGCGATACCGTTGACCTGGAGCAGTTAGCCGATCGCCTGGTGGCGGTGGTGGACGAATCCATGCAGCCCGCGGAAGCGAGCTTGTGGATTTTGCCCTATCATCCCTAGTATCAATTTCCAGGATAGGACTCCGAATGCAAAAGTACACTGCGATTGTGATTGGCAGCGGTCCGGCCGGCCACACCTGCGCCGTGCGGCTGGCTGAGCTAGGCGCTCGGGTGGCCGTGGTTGAGCGCGACTTTGTCGGCGGCATCTGCACCAACTGGGGCTGTACACCCAGCAAGTCAATGATCGAATCCGCCAAGATCGCTCGCCTGGCGCGCGAGAGTGCCCGTTACGGCGTGCACGTCGGTCCGATCCAGGTCAATTTTCAGGAAGTGGCCGCTCGGCGCGATGACGTCATCGCGCGCTCGCGCGAGGCGGTGGTGGAGCTGCTGCGCCACCATGACGTCCACATTGACCAGGGCGAAGCGGATGTGATTGCCCCCGGCCAGGTGCGCGTGCGCCGCGGCAAGCTGGACCGTGACGGCCTGGTCATGCACTACACCGGCCGCGAGGAAGACCTGCAGGCCGACCATGTCATCCTCTCCACCGGCTCCGTGCCCCGTCTGCCGGACTTCGTGCAGCGCGACGATCCCTTTATTGTCAGCAGCAACCGGCTGATTACCATCGGCGAGCTGCCCAAACGCCTGACCATTATTGGCGGGGGCGTCATTGGTTTGGAGTTTGCCACCATCTTCTCGAATCTGGGCAGTCAGGTCACCATCATCGAATTCCTCGACCGTGTGCTGGCCGGGATGGACCCGGAAATTTCAGCCGCCATCACGCGCGAGATGGAAGCGGTCGGGGTGCGCATCCTGACCCAGCACCGCGTCTTTTCCCTGGCCAGCGGCGTGGCTTACGCCGAGCACCAGGTCACACACGATGCCATTGAGGTGGCCGCAGATGCCATCCTGATTGCCACCGGCCGCCAACCGGTGATCCAGACCGGTATGTTCGACCGGCTGGGCATTGCCTATGATCGGCGCGGCATTGGCGTGGACGAGTATCTGCGCACCAATGTGGCCGGCGTGTGGGCCGTCGGCGATGCCACCGGCAAATCGGTCCTGGCCCACGTCGGCATGCAGCAGGGCATTGTGGCCGCCGAAAATATCATGGCTGGGCCAGATGCCGCTCTGCGGCGCATGGACTACAGCGTCATCCCGACCGTGGTCTATTCGATCCCGGAGGTGGTGGGCGTAGGCGAGCTCCCCGCCGATTTGACCGGGGTCAAGACCTTCACAGTTCCATTTTCGGCTAACCTGCGCGCCCGCATCGAGGCTTTTGACGCCGGATTTATGAAGATTTGGGTTCGGGATAGCCGGGTGCTGGCCGCGCAGGCCATCGGCTACAACGTGTCCGAGATCATGCAGGAGCTGGCCAACATGATCGCCCTGCAGACGCCCATCGAAGCCGTGGCCGATATCATTCATGCCCATCCCACCTATTCTGAGATCATCCGCTCCGTCTTGGAATATGCGGCTGGAAAAGAAGTCGATTTTGTGCCGGCCGACATGTAGTGGCCGTAACGCTTGCCGTAACGCTTGGCAGACGGCCACCCGCTAGACTGAAGGTGAAATGACAACACTCATGCGCAATCTTTGGCGAAACTTAGTTGGCAGTGGCCGAAATGAGCCGCAGTTGGTGGCGGCCACCACCAGCGTGCGTGCCCGCCACGCGCCCGGGCCGGCGGTGGAGATCGCACCCAACGACCCCATCATTGCGTATTTTCAGAGCGCGCCTGGCGCGGTGGAGATCGACAAGCTGACGCTTGACTCGCCCGCGCTGCGCGCCCTCAAAGCCGCCGGGGTGAAGCTGGCCGTGGCCCTGGTCAGCCAGGGTGAGCTGATCGGCTTGCTTAACCTAGGCCCGCGGCTGAGCGAACAAGACTACTCCGCCGACGACCGCGCCCTGCTGAGCAACCTGGCCACCCAGGCTGGGCCGGCGGTGCGCGTGGCGCAGCTCGTGCGCCAGCAGCAATTCGAGGCCCAATCGCGCGAGCGGATGGAGGCGGAGCTGCGTGTGGCGCGGCTGATCCAGCAGACACTGTTGCCCAAGGAGCTGCCCGACTTGCCTGGCTATGGCCTGGCTCGCTACTATCAACCTGCGCGGGCGGTAGGCGGTGACTTTTATGACTTCATTCCGCTCGCCAACGGGCAATGGGCGTTGGTGGTCGGCGACGTGACCGACAAGGGCGTGCCGGCCGCGCTGGTGATGGCGACTACGCGCGCCATTCTGCGCGGGGCCGCCCTCCAGCACGACTCGCCTGGCAAGGTGCTGGAACAGGCCAACGACCTGCTCGTGCCCGACATTCCGCGCAACATGTTTGTCACCTGTCTATACGCCATCCTCGACCCGGCCAGCGGCCGGCTGCGCTTTGCCAACGCCGGCCACGATTTGCCCTATCGCCGGCACGGCACGGGCGCCGTGGAGCTGCGTGCCACTGGCATGCCGCTGGGCTTGCTGCCCGGCATGGGCTACGAGGAAAACGAGACCATCGTTGAACCCGGTGATACGGTCCTGTTCTACAGCGACGGCATTGTCGAAGCGCACAACCCGCGGCGCGAGATGTTTAGCTTTGGCCGGCTGCAAACGCTTGTGGCCGAACATCGCGGGGGCGCGCCCCTGATCGAGTTCCTGCTGGCCGAGTTAGCGCGTTTCACCGGCGCCGGCTGGGAGCAGGAAGACGACGTGACTATGGTTACCTTGCAGCGGGCGCAAGCGGCCAGCGCCACCCCGCTCACCGGTACGGCCGCCGCGGACGAGACCTGGCGCACCCTGGGCACCTTTACCTGGCCCAGCGAGCCGGGCAACGAGCGCCTGGCCATGGCCAAGGTAGCTGAGAGCGTGCAGGGCCTGGGAATTGAGCCGGCCCGGCTGGAGCGCTTGAAGACCAGCGTGGCCGAGGCCACCATGAACGCCATGGAGCACGGCAACAAATTCAACCCGCAGGTGCCGGTGGATTTCGTGGTGCGGGCCTCAAACCAGGCCCTGTCGGTGCGCATTACCGACCAGGGCGGGGGCAAGCCCATCGTGCAGGCGCTTGTGCCCGACCTGGAAGCCAAGTTGGCCGGCACGCAAACCCCGCGCGGCTGGGGGTTATTCTTGATCGAAAAAATGGTCGACGAAATGCACGTGACCATGGATGAGAAGACACACACAATCGAGCTGATTATGTATTTGAAAGGACGCGACGATGGCCACCAAACCGCTTGAGGCCTCGGTTCGCCAGCAAGCCCACGCGGCCATCATCAGCCTGCGCGGCGAGATCGACTCGTTCGGCGAAGACACGCTCAACAAAGCCTATGATGCCGCCGAAGCGCTGGGCACGCAGGCCATACTGCTGAATTTCAGCGGGGTGGATTATATGAACAGCACCGGCATTGCTCTGATCGTGGCGCTGCTGGCGCGCGCGCGCAAATCGGGCCGCCGCCTGTTGACGAGCGGACTGAGCAGCCACTACGTCGAAATCTTCCAAATCACCCGGCTGTCAGACTATATGAGCCTGTATCCGGACGAGGCGACGGCGCTAGCCCAAGTGGCCGGATGACAGCCGCATCCAATCACATCCTGCCTGGAGACATACGATGAACAAACCCATTGCAACCATGGCCGTGCGCAAAGTCAACGATCACATCAGCGTTATCGACATCAAGGGCGAGGTCACCGCTGCCGCTGAAAACGCCCTGATGGACGCTTACACCCAGACCGGTAGCCACGTGCGCTCGGTGGTGCTGAATTTCAGCGACCTGGTGTATATGAACAGCAGCGGCATCGGCCTGCTGGTGACGCTCCTCATCCGCATCAATCGCCAGAAGCAGCGCCTGCTGGCCTACGGTTTGAGCGACCATTACCGGCAGATTTTCGACCTGACCCGCTTGGACGAGGCCATCGCCATCTATAACGGCGAGGTAGACGCGTTGGCGGCGGCTGGAACGGTTTGATGAATCGGTTCCGCGTCGGGCACTGGAGCGCAAAATGACCATGTCTGAGCAGCCACGCGAAGATGATCCGCGCGACGCCGCCTGGGCTCGGCCTGTGGCTCACCTGCAGGTGGGCGAGGTGCCTGCCGGCGCCATGAATATCAATGTCGAGGGTCGTGAAGTAGTCGGCCCGCTGCAGGGCTTCGGCCAGCTCTGGCAGAAGACCTACTGGGTGCGGCTGACGGGCCTGAAAGCCAGCCCGCAAGCGGTTATGACCGCCTGGAAGCAGAACTTTCCTAAATTCTGGCCGCGCGGCAACCACTTCTATCCTTCGCTGGTGGGCATTGCGCCGGGCGAGGTGGCCTTGCTCAGCCTGGCCATGCCTGGCGGCATGCCGCTGTCCACCGGCATGCTGGTGCTATATGCCGACGACGTTTCCTTCACCATGATGACACCCCAGGGACACATGGAGTCCGGCTGGATTACCTTTAGCGTTTTTGAGGAAGATGGGCAGACTGTGGCGCAGGTGCAGTCGATCGCGCGCGCCAACGACCCCATGTATGAGGTCGGGTTCATGCTCTTCGCGCACGGGGTGCAGGAACGTTTTTGGCGCGACACGCTGACCGCGCTGGCTGCCCATTTGGGCGCGCCCGGCCAGGTGCAAATGCGCAAAACCTGCGTCGATCCGCGCTGGCAGTGGTCGCAGGCCGGAAACCTCTGGCACAATGCCGCCGTGCGCACCGGCATGTATTTGAGCCTGGCGCCCGTGCGTTGGGTGGGTGGACTTTTCCGCCGCTAGCGGAAATCAGGACGGCCTATGAGCACTCACACGCCCCCTTCAGATAAATCCGACGCCGGCAGCGAGCATTGGGCGCGGCCGATTGATCGCCTCAAAGTCACGGACGTGCCCACCGGCGCGGCCAACATCAACGTCAACGGCCGTGAAGTGGTCAGCCCGATGCAGGGCTTTGGCCCGCTGTGGCAAAAGACCTATAAGGTTCGGCTAGCCGGCGCCAACGTTACTCCGCAAGAAGTGATGACCGTTTGGAAGGCGCATTTCCCGGAGTTCCAGCCGCCCGAGAACCGTTTCCTGCCCTCCATGGCCGGCGTCAAGCCGGGCGAAGTGCTGTTTATCGAGGCCAGCCTGCCGGCCTGGCCGGGCAGCAAATGGGGGTTTCCCGTCTCGGCCGGGGTCATGGTGCTCTATGCCGACGATGAGATGTTCACTGTCATGACCCCGGCTGGGTTTCCCGAAGCCGGCTGGAACACCTTCAGCGCGTTTGTTGAGGACGGCGTGACCGTTGCTCAGGTGCAGTCTTTGGCCCGCTCCAATGACCCGATCTACGAGATAGGTTTTCGCTTCATCGGCGGCGCCGCGCAGCAGGAAAAGATTTGGGCCGCTGTGCTGACCGCGCTGGCCAAATACTTTGAAGTCTCGGGCACAGTCGCCACGCAGGTTAGCTGCATCGACTCGACTATCCAATGGTCACAGACGAAAAACATCTGGCATAACGCCATTGTCCGCACGTCCCTTTACAACCTGGCCGCGCCGCTGCGCTGGCTGAAGAGCCGATTCCAGCGCTAACGCCGGCCCATGCCCAATCGCTCACACTATGACGCGCTGGTTATCGGCGCCGGCCCGAACGGGTTGTCGGCCGCCATCGTCCTGGCGCAGGCAGGGCGCTCGGTGCTGGTGCTTGAAGCAGCCGCGACCGTTGGCGGTGGCGTCCGCACCGGTGAGTTGACGCGGCCGGGTTTCCTGCATGATATCTGCTCTGCTATCCATCCGCTCTCGCTCACCTCGCCCTTCCTGCGCCATCTGCCGCTGGCGCAGTACGGCCTGGAGTGGGTGATGCCGCCGGCAGCGCTGGCGCACCCGCTGGACGACGGCACGGCGGTGGTCGTGGAGTCAAGCGTAACCGCCACCAGCGCCAGCCTTGGGCGCGACGCGGGCGCATACCGCTCCTTGATGCAGCCCCTGGTTGATCATTGGCTGGAGTTGTCGGAAGACCTGCTCGGGCCATTTCCGTTTCCGCCCAAACACCCCTTGCAACTGACTCGCTTCGGGCTTAAAGCGATTTGGCCGGCGGATTGGCTCAAGGCCTGGCGCTTCCAGGAGCAGCGGGCGGCCGCCGTATTCGCTGGCATGACGGCGCACTCGATGCTGCCGTTCAGTGAGCCGCTGACGGCCGCCTTTGGCCTGACCCTGGGCGCCTCGGCTCACGCGGTGGGGTGGCCGCTGGCGCGCGGCGGGTCGCAGCGCATTGCCGATGCGCTGGCCGCGCACCTGCGTGCCTTAGGTGGTGAGATCATCACCGGCCAGACTGTCACTTCGATCGACGACTTGCCCCCCGCACACCAGTATTTTTTCGACCTGACCCCTCGTCAGATCGTGCGGATTGCCGGGCACAAGCTGCCTCCTGGCTATGTGCGCCAGTTGGAGAAATTTCGCTATGGCGTGGGGGTGTTTAAGATGGATTGGGCGCTGGATGGGCCGATCCCATGGAAGGCGCCAGAAGTGGCTCGCTCGGCCACCGTCCATCTGGGCGGGACCTACGAGGAAGTGCGCGCCGGCGAAGCCGCTGTGGCTCGTGGGGAACATCCCGAGCGGCCCTTCATCCTGCTGGCGCAGTCGTCACTGTTCGACGCCTCGCGCGCGCCCGCCGGCGGCCACACAGTTTGGGCTTACTGCCATGTGCCCAACGGTTCCACAGTGGACATGAGCGCGCGCCTTGAGGCGCAGATCGAGCGTTTCGCGCCCGGCTTCCGCGACCGGATCATTGCCCGCAGTCTGCGTGGGGCGCCGGCCATGGAACAGTACAACCCAAACTACATCGGCGGCGACATCAACGGCGGCGTCCAGGATTGGCGCCAATTTTGGACCCGACCGGTGGCGCGCATTGTGCCTTACAGCACCCCTAACCCCGCCATCTTCATCTGCTCGTCGTCCACCCCGCCCGGCGGCGGCGTGCACGGCATGTGCGGTTATTATGCGGCCCAGGCTGCCCTGCGCGCCCGCCACCGTGCCTGAACCGTTCCGGCGCTGACAGCCGGCCGCGCCCCGGGACTACGCGATAATCAGCCGGAGCCGGATGCACCGGGCGCCCCGGCCGGAGTAAGCTGGCCGCATGGTAATCTTCATGTTAGGCGAATGTTCGCTGTGCGGATCGCGCTACGCCATAGCCGAGGACGTCACTGCGGAGGACCAATGGCTGATGTTTGAGCGCAAGTCGGCCCTGGACGACCTCAGTCATCTATGCCTGGGCCGGATGATGTGCCGCCACGGCCACGCGTTGAATCTGACCGCCAAAGAAGCAGTCCTGACAACCGACGGCAGTTGGCTGGTGCTGACGGTTGCGCATCCAGAGCCCGCGCTGAACTAGATGACTGGCAAAAGCAGGTGGCGAACCGAGCGTCGCTCGCCTCCCCTCCTGCTTTTTTGAGTCTGGATCTATTGACCGGCGCCAAGCCGGCCTGCCAGCGCCGAGTAGCGGTTCGGCCCGCGGCTGGCGCTGATCGCCATCTCGATGGCGCGTGTGGACCCCACCACGACGCACAGCCGGCGCGCGCGCGTGACGGCGGTATAGAGCAGTTGTCGGTAAAGCATAACGGCATGCTCCGTCAAAATCGGAATGACGACTGCCGGGTACTCCGACCCCTGGGCCTTGTGAATGCTGATGGCATAGGCATGCACCAGATCATCCGTGTCCGCCCAGTCATACACGATCGAGCGCCCATCACATTCCAGCCGCAGCATCTGCTCGTCCTCGGCAATCCCTGTTACGTACCCAATATCACCGTTGGAAACGTCGCGTTCATAATCGTTGCGCGTGAACATGACTTTATCGCCCACGCGGAAAGTGCAGCGCGGCAGCGCGCGCTCGGACTTTTGGCGCGCCGGCGGGTTCAGCCGGGCCTGCAAGCGAGCATTCAGCCGGTCCACCCCAGCCCGGCCGCGGTACATGGGCGCCAGCACCTGCACATCCCGCAGCGGATCGCTCAGGCCCAGGCTGGCGCCAAACTGGCCGGGGATGCGGTTGCAGGTGATATCCACCACCCAATCGGCGGCCTCCGAGGCGTTTTGGGTGGCGAAGAAGTAGAAGTCGCAGTTGCGCTGCGGGGTCAGCGGCAGCAGGCCCTGGTTCAGGCGGTGGGCGTTGGTGATAATCAGGCTGCTCTGCGCCTGGCGGAAGATATGTGTCAGGCGGGTGACCTCGGCCAGACCTGAGCGGATGATATCGCCCAGCACGGCGCCGGGGCCGACGGCCGGCAGTTGATCGACATCGCCCACTAGCACCAGGTGGGTGCTGGGGCGCAGGGCCGCCAGTAGTTGCCGGGCCAACAGCAGGTCCATCATGCTGGCCTCATCCACGATCAGCACATCCGCTTCAATTTCCTCCTCGGAATAAGTTTCGCCGGTGTATTGCAGCAGCCGGTGCACGGTGAACGCCTCGTGGCCGGTCGCCTCCGCCAAGCGCTTGGCGGCCCGGCCGGTGGGTGAGGCCAGCACGCAGCGGAAGTGATATTGCTCCAAGAGTGCCACCAGTGAGCGCAGGCAGATGGTCTTGCCGGTGCCCGGCCCGCCGGTGATGACTGTCAGCATGTGTTCCACGGCCCGCCGGATGGCCAGCCGTTGCTCCGCAGAAAGGTTGGTTTGGCCCGCCATGGAGGCGGCCCAGTGGATCTGATCGTCGGACAATTGCTCGCGCAGCGTCTGGACCGCCGACGCCGGGTCGGCCGCCAGCGCCAGCAGCCGCTGAGCCGTGTCAGTCTCCAGCCTGTGCAGGCTGGCGGAAAAGATGGCCGGGTCGTCGCTGTTGGGCACGTTCTCAGAAACCAGTTTCTCGCCGGCCGCGGCCAGGTGCTCAATGGCCCCGGCCACGGTCGAGCTCGGCAGTTCCAATAGGCCGGCGGCCGCTTCTTGCAGCAGGCCGCGCGGCATATACGTGTGGCCTTGCTCGGCAAAGGCCTGCAGCGTGTACAGTAAGCCGGCCGCCAGTCGCGCGCTGGCGTCCCGCGCCACTCCGGCGTTGGCGGCAATGCGGTCGGCGGTCTTGAAGCCGATGCCGCGAATGGTGGTGAGTTGGTACGGGTTGGATTGGACAATCTGTGTGGCGGAAGGCCCGAGCGCGCGGTAAATTTTGATGGCCAGGGCGGGGGGCAGGTTCTGTGCTTGCAGGTAGGCCATCAAGTTGCGCACCGCGCTCTGCTCTTGCCACACCTCGCGGATGACCTGGATGCGACTGGGCCCGATGCCCGTCACCTTCGCGAGTTGGTCCGGGTCGTGCTCGATCACCTCAAAGGTGTGCTCCTGAAACGCGGCCACGATGGCCGCCGCCAGGCTCGGGCCGATGCCGCGCAGCATGCCCGAGCCCAGATAGGCCTGCATGCCGGCCAGGCTGGTGGGCAGTTCCACTTTCCAGCGGTCGGCGCGCAGTTGCCGGCCATGCGCCGGATGCTCAATCCACTCGCCCGAAACCCATAACTGCTGGCCCACCTCGATGTTAGCGAAGTCGCCGACCACAGTGATGAGCTTGGGCAGCGTGTCTCCTTCGATGAAGCTAACTTGCGCTTGACCTTCACTGGCTGCCTCGGCCAGCGCGGCCGTAGGCCGCAGGCGCACGGGCCGGTCGGGCGCCAGGCGCAGCACGGTGTAAGTGGATTCGGGATTGCGAAATACCAGCCGCGCGACGCTGCCGGTAAACTGTTCCATGCGGCGGGTGCTGCCTGGCGAGTTGACCGTGACTGTGTCGCGGCCGGCCGCAGGCGCGGCGAATGAGCCTTTCCAAAGGTTTGTCATGGCAGGTCTAAGTTGATTCAAACCCGCCGGGCGCACAGCACCCGGCGGGTTTGGTTTTGTGTGATCTTAGAAGGGGATCTCTTCGGTGGGCTGTAGGGATGGTTCGTGCTCTTCCACGGTCTCCTCCGCGCCTGGGCGATCCCAGGCCGAGGCCCATTCGCCCGCGTCGCGATAAATCTGCTGCAGTTCCACCAGCGGCTCGCGGCCGACGTAGATCTTGCTCAGATACTCGTCGCTGATGACGCTGGGCAGTTCCAGCACGGGCGGGGTGATGATGGACTCCTGGCCCTTCTGCCCAACCTTGATGTGCGGGCCGGGGGCCAGGCGCATGTAAAAGGCGAAGCGTGGAAAACGGTTCTGACTGTTCGGCGTCGGGCCGCTGCCGTTGGCGCGCTCGCGGGCCAGGCGGTTGGCCGCTTCCTGCACCTTCTGCGAGAAGTCGCGCAGCAGGCGCTCAAACTCTTGCGAGGCCTTGCCTTTGTAGGTGACCACAATGGGAAAGTCAAAGCCGTGGACACTGCACAGGGCTTGCAGATGGCCGCGCATGCCCGACTCGGCCACATAGCCTGAACGGGGATAGAAGGTGGTCACGCCGTTGTAAGTGACGAACCAGCGGAAACGTGTGCGGATAACGGCCAGGCGCGGTTTGGGGGCGGCCAACACCACCTCGGACTTGCCGCTGGAAAAGGCCACTGTCGTCCTGCTCCAGCCAGGAGCGGGCGCCACGCTCTCGTCCAGGTACTTGGCTGGCAAGATGATGCCGCCCGTATGGGCGACGCCGCCCGCGGCGGCCATCTTGGGGTCGCCGTGCAGCCACTGCGCCACGGGGTAAGCCGGGGTGGTGGTCTCCACCGTCGCCTGGTCGACGATATCCAAATCGGAAATGAAATCTGATGACATTCGAGCCTCCATGAAATAAGGTTACCGGTATGAACAGATGGGCCAGAGGGTTTTGGGGGCGACCGGCTGTAGTTGCCAGACCGCTTCAACCATGGAGTTTCAGCTACATGAACATCTGTTCGCTAAACAATTTATACAGCAAATTTGTTCTAGATGCAAGAGGCAATTTTCGGGCAGAATCGTGGTCTTTGCGAGGCTCATAGCAAGGCTGCGGTCATTACGCGGTCACGGCGGCAGCCCCAGATGCAGTAGAATTTCTGCGCGGCGGCGCAGGGCGGTCCTCAGGCCATCCGGTTGGATGATCGTGAACTCGAACGAAAAGCGTGCCAGCATGCGGGCCAACCAATCGAGATCGTCTGCGCTGCCGCGCAGCAAGACGCCGTCTGCCCGAGGTTCCAGCACGCCCAGCATGTCGAAGATTTCGGCTTGCGCCGTCACCAGGTCGGTTTTCAGCAGCACTTCGAAGACGAACAGTCGCGGCAGCATCTCCACCGAGTGCACGAGATACGCCAGAGCATCAAAATTGGCCGGCCGCTCGAACGGCGTGTCGGTCAGCGCGACTTGCGCCACACGGTCCAGCCGGAACGACCGCAGACCGCGGCGCAAGCCGCAAAAACCCACCACGTACCAGCCGCCCTGATGGAATGCCAGGCCATACGGGTCAAGATCGCGCTCGGTCTCGCTGTTCGCGCGTGATCGGTAGCGCATGTGCACGCGGCGCAGCTGTTGGGCGGCGCTGCTCATGGCGAGCAGAACATTGGCCGGCGATCCACCAGGCAGCGCCCCCAAATCGAGCGTGACGGTGTTCGTCAAAGCCTGCAAGCGGCGTCGCAACTCGAGCGGCATGACCTGTTCCAGCTTGGCGCGGACGCTCTCAATCGCCGGGCTCGTCTCCGCCAGTCCTAGATGCCGGGCCATCAGCAGCCCAATCGCCAGTGCCAGCGCCTCGTCATTGGTGAACATCATCGGCGGCAGCTTGTAGCCGGGCGTTAGCTCATAGCTGCCCGCGCGGCCGCGTTCGGCGGCAATCGGGATGCCCAGGTCTTACAGAATCGTGATGTAGCGCCGCACGGTGCGGGCGTTCACTTCCAGCCGCTGCGCCATTTGGACGCCTGTCAGGCGCCCGTGGGATTGCAGCAAGGCCAGCACTGCCAGCACGCGCGTCGTGGGATGGTACATTGCCGATTGATCCTTATCGAGAATCTTCGCCGGCGACCATTTTACCAGCGCAGTGGCGATTGCCGCGTGGGCGCCAGTTGCCACGTGTTGTGAGGCCTCAAAACACTGGCGGCTTCGCCCCAGGGCGCGCGCCGGCCTTTGAATTCTGCCTCGGATGGATAAGCGCTCAGGATGACGTATTCACCTGCACGCTGGATGATTGGCAGGCGCGGATAGTCGTTCTCAATCAGGTCAGCCGCCATGACCGCGCGCACCTGTATTCCGGCTTTTCTAAAGTTCGCGGCGGTCTCCAACGACGCGCTTTCAATCCGAGCCGGATCGCACTGGAAAAAATCAACCCCGATGAGTCCCGTATCCGGAGAAATCGTGCCTGCCGCGAGCTCGGCCGCGACGGTTTCCGACGTGCGGCCGCCGGTCAGGCCGGTGTCGCTGCCCACTAGTCGCAGCAGATAAGCCTGATCCGAATCGGCGATCATCTCGTTGGCCCGGCCGCGATATTTCTGCCAGACGGGGCCCTTATAAAAACCCCGCAGGCCCGCCAGGCGGGCGGCTCGATCCGTGAAACCGCGCAGCCACACAAATCGATTCGGCTCAGCGACCATCCGGAATTGGCCCAGCACGTGCATCCCCACAGCCCGCTGCGACCAGACGAAGTGGGCCTCGAAATAGTCGATAAAGTGATTGCGCTGGCCCGGCTGGATTAGATAGTTCTTGTCCAAAAAGTGGCTAACACCACGTTGGAACCTTAACAATCCACTGGAACAAAAGAAGCCTCTTCGGGTAAGGTGTTGGTTACCAGGCC
>JAYTFQ010000931.1:0-3063 GCA_043734225.1 Anaerolineales bacterium
CCGCCCACTCCTGCAGCATGGCAGCGCGCGCGCGACGCAATGCCGCCGAGTCGGCTTCATTGAGCGACTTGATGCGCCCGCGGGCCGTCAGGTCGCGCACCACTTCGCACAGCGTTTGGAAGGAGCCGCCGCGCAACCGGGCAGCCAATTCCAACTGTCGTTTACGGTGATCAGGCTCTAGGGTTGATGGAGATTTTTGCAGCAACCGCCGGCAGTGGGCCAACTCTTGCTTGGAGCTTAAGCGGCGCAAGCCGCCATCGGGGCCGGCATCCACCGGCACCCACACGGTGCTTTTGGAGGTCGTAATTTCGTAAAACAGCTGGCCCTCGGCCGCCATGAACTTTTGCACTTCGAGGCCCACAATTCGGCCGACACCGTGGCTGGGGTGAACCACACTATCACCGACCTTGAAACGCATACCCACTCCTCAAAAAAGCTGGGCCGGGCCCGCAAATCGCGGGCCCGGCCCCCCAGAAACAAATTAGTACCGGCGCTCGCCCCCGCTTGAACCACCGCGGCGCGGCTTGCCACCGCCACCACCGCCGCCGGGCCCACCGCGCCGGTCGCCAAAACCACCGCCGCCACCACCGCCGGGCCCACCGCGCCCGCCACCGCCACCACCACCACCGCCGGGGCCGCCGCGATCTTCGCGCGGCCGGGCCAAGTTCACGGTCAACTCGCGATCGCCGAGTCGATAGCGGTTGAACATCGTGATGGCCTTCTGCGCTTCGGCTTGCGTGCCCATTTCAATAAAGCCGAAGCCTTTCGACTGGCCGGTGTCACGGTCCTTGATGACCGCCACCGACGCCACAGCACCAGCCTGGGCGAACAGCGTGCGTAATTCGTCCTCCGTGGTGGTGTAGGGCATGTTGCCAACGTACAGTTTTACGTCCATTCCTCTGCTCTCCTCTGGTGGCGGCCGGGTGGCCGGCAACGAAATTGCCGCCATTACAATCAAGTTCTGGCGGCAGCGACTCCGCGATCGGATTTCGTAGCAAGTATACCATTGAAAAAGCGTCTTTGGGGGTAGAATACCATAAATGCTGGCGATTTCGACACCCATCCACGCTCCTGAACTGGCACCTGGCGAGTGGCTGAACACGGCGCGATCGCTGCAGATGGAGGAGTGGCGCGGGCGCGCGGTGCTGGTCGATATTTGGGATTTTACCTGCCTGAATTGCCTTCGAACCCTGCCATATTTGACCGCCTGGCACGAGGCCTATCGCGATCTGCCGGTGTCGTTCCTGGGGATCCATAGTCCGGAGTTCGCCTTTGCCCGGGCGCGGCCGCAGGTGGAGGCCGCGGTGCGGCGGCTAGGAATTAAGTACCCCGTTTTGCTGGACAACGACTATGCCAACTGGGAAGCGTTCGCCAACCGCTATTGGCCGACCTTATATTTGATTGACGCGCGCGGCTATATCCGCTATCAGCACGCCGGTGAAGGCGCCTATGCGGAGATTGAGCAAGCGCTGTCCGAGCTGACGGTGGAGGCCGCGCTGCTGGCCGGGCACGAGCCGGGCGGCCATTGGCCCCGCCCATTGGGGGCGCTGCGGGGCGAGGACAAACCGGGCGCGGTGTGTTTCCGGACCACGCCGGAGCTGCACACAGGCTTTGCGCGCGGCGCGCTGGGAAACCCGGAGGGTTACTTGCCGCGGGGCCTGCCGTTGATCTACCGGCTGCCGCCGCCGGAAGAGCGCCAGGATGGCTATTTCTACGCGGAAGGCGCCTGGCAGGCCAGCGACGAATCCTTCGCCACAGCCGGAGAGCAGGCTGCGCTGGTTCTGCCCTATCACGCCGCTTCCGCCAATGCCGTGCTGTCCGTCTCGGCCGACCCGGTGGACTTGCTGCTGAGCCTCAAACCCCCGGCCCGGCTGACGCTCACCCAGGATGGACGGGCGCTGGATGAGATCACGGCGGGCCAGGATGTGCAATTCGAGGCCGGCCGATCATTCGTGATGGTGGACACTCCGCGCATGTATGAGCTGGCGCGCAACCCGGACAACGGGCGGCACGAGCTGCGCCTGGATGTGGCGGCGCGCGGCACGGCGGTGTTCGCCTTTTCGTTTTCCACCTGCGTGGCGCCGTGAGCTTGACCGCCCGACGCCGCCTATCGCCGGCGCTGGGCGCCGCGCCGGGATTGGAATTATGCTGCGCACTCCATTTCTTTACCTCTCCAACGCCGGCTGGTCGCGCCGGCTCATCACGCGCTTTCCATTAGCCCGTCGCATGGCTGGCCGGTTTGTGGCCGGCGAAACGCCGGCGGATGCCATCGCGGCCATTCGCAACCTGAACCAGCAGGGCATCAACGCCACGCTCGACCACCTGGGCGAAAGCGTGACCAACCAGGCCGAGGCCACCCGCGCCGCCGATGACTACGTGCACGTGTTGGGCCAGATCCATGCCAACGCGGTCCGCTCCAACGTCTCGATTAAGCTGACCCAGTTCGGGCTGGACCTGGATGTTGATTTTTGCGCACAAAATGCGCGCCGGGTGGTTGAAGAGGCCCGCCGGCTGGACAATTTCGTGCGCATCGATATGGAAGACTCGCTGCATACGGATCGTACCATCGCCGTCTTTCGCAGACTGCAACAGGAGTTCGACAACGTCGGGTTGGTGGTGCAGGCCTATTTGTATCGGACCCAGGCTGACCTGGAAGCGCTGCTGCCGGAAAATACCCGCATCCGGCTGTGCAAGGGCGCCTACAAGGAGCCGCCGGACAAGGCCTTTCCGCGCAAGGCGGATGTGGACGCCAACTATTTGCGGCTGGCCGGCCTGCTTTTGGAAAACGCGCGGCGGGCGCCGCCGGCGCCCCCCAGCGGATGCGTGCCGCCGCTTCCAGCCCTGGCCACGCACGACGAGAAGATGATCCGCGCCATCGAGGCGCAAGTTGCCACCAGCGGCCTGCCCCGGGCGTACTTTGAGTTTCAGATGCTCTATGGCATTCGGCGTGACCTGCAGCATCGCCTGGCGTCCGAAGGCTACGCGGTGCGTGTATATGTGCCGTACGGCACCGAGTGGTACCCCTACTTCATGCGGCGGCTGGCCGAGCGGCCGGCGAATGTG
>JAYTFQ010000932.1:0-3982 GCA_043734225.1 Anaerolineales bacterium
ATCATGTGGCTTTAAGGCCCAACACATGTGGCTTTAAAGCCCAACACGTGTGGCGGGCGGCAGCCTGTCGTCGGGCGGCAAGAAGATATTTGCTCTGGAAAGCGCATTGGGCTTAAACTGCCCGCCCGGGCGAAGGCGCCCACGCGCAAAGGAGAGACCCGATGATTGATCCCAATGTGTTCAACGATGTGCCGCTCTTCGCCCTGCTGGACGCCGAAGAACGCGAGGTGCTGGCGCAGCAAGTGTCGACAACCAATATCGCCAAAGGCGAGTACCTGTTCAAATCCGGCGATCCGGGCAAACATGCTTACCTGGTGCAATTTGGGCGGGTGAACCTGACCCTGACGGACATTGCCGGCGACCTGATCGAGGTGGACACAGTGGAAGCGGGCGGGCTACTGGGCATGTCGTCGCTGCTGGCGGGGACGGAGCATTTGACCACGGCCATGGCCGGCGAGGACACCTGCCTGATCGAGATCGACCGCGGCGACATTACCACGCTGCTGCAGAAGAAACCGCTGGCCGGGCTGGACATGATGACGATGATCGAGAAGCAATTGCGCTCGGCGCACGAGCTGATGCGCCTGCGCGCGACGCGCAACCCGAACGTGGAGATTGAAGAGGCCGAGACGCTGGGCGACCGCATGGCCGACGGGGTGGCCAAGTTCGGCGGCTCGTGGGTGTTCGTGATCTGTTTTGGGGTGGTGCTGGTCATCTATACCAGCATCAATTCGGTGATTGGTCGCCCGTGGGACCCGTACCCGTTTATACTGCTCAACCTGTTCCTGTCGATGCTGGCCGCCATCCAGGCGCCGGTGATCATGATGAGCCAGAACCGGCAGGACTCTAAGGACCGTGTGCGCAGCGAGCTGGATTACCGGGTGAACCTGAAGGCGGAGCTGGAGATTGGCGAGGTGCTGCTGCGCATCGCCAAGATCGAGCAGCGACTGGCGGGCGGGCGGTGAGCCAGGCCTGGCCGAGGAAAAAGCGAATGCAAACGAAGCCGGCAGTTGGTTGGAGCAGATGGCAGCGGCTGCGAGCCGAATTGGTGCTGGTGGGGCTGCTGGTGGCGTGTGGCTCGCCGGCCAGGCCGGCCACTACCACCGCCGGCCCGGCGACCGTCGCCGTCCAACTCAATTCGTTCAGCGTTAAGCCCAACATTGTCACGGTCCAGGCCGGCACGATCACGTTCAACATCAACAACGTCGCCAAGGACGACGCGCATGAATTTGTGGTTATCTATACCCAATTGCCGCCGGATCAACTGCCGGTGGGGAGCGATAAGATGGTTGACGAAGCGGCCGTGACGGTGGTGGCGCAGGCGCCCGGCATCGACCCGGGCAAGGCGGGGCAGGTGATCGCCAATTTGTACGCCGGGCAGTATGTGATCATCTGCAACCGGCCCGACCATTATAAGCAGGGCATGCACGCCGCCTTTACGGTCTTGCCGCGGTGAGAGTCGTGGGCGCTCGCCCTCCCCACTCCGCTTCGCTTCGGGCGATGCTTCGCGATCACACCTGCCCAGAACACCCCGCCCAGCAGAACGCGGGGCTGGGTCAGGTGCTGGGTCCCCGGCCCTTCCACTCCCCTGCGCTTCGCTCCGGGGACCTGCGGCCGTGATTTTGCTAGGCAAAATCAGGGAAGAGGGACTTGATGATTGACAGGAGCATAACATGATCGCGAATGACTTCGAAGTCCACGATCCCGCCATCCTGGCGCACGCGCGGGCGGTGCTGGATGCCTGCCAGACCGGCGCGGAGATGGGGCAGGCGGTGCTGAGCGCGGTGAAGCGCAACGAGACCTGGCGCGGGCAACAGTGCATCAACCTGCTGGCGCCGGAAGCGCCCACCAGCCCGGCGGTGCGCGCCCTGCTGGGGGCGGAGATTGGCACGCGGGCGGCCGAGGGCAATATCGGCGCGGTGCAGCGCTGGTTCGCCGGCACGCAGTACATCGACGAAGTGGAAGCGCTGTGCGTGGAGCTGCTGAAGCAGGCGTTTCACAGCCGCTACGCCGATCACCGGCTGATGGGCAGCATGCTGGGGAATATGGCGGTGTACTACGCGCTGGCCCAGCCGGGCGATGTGATTATGACCGTGGCTCAGCCGTACGGCGGACATTCCAGCAACCGCGACGACGGGCCGGCCGGGCAGCGCGGGCTGAAGATCGTCGATATCCCATTTGACCCGCTGGAGCTGGTGGTGGACCTGGACCTGTTCCGCAAGGTGGCGCCGCTGGCGCGGCCCAAGGTGGTGACGCTGGGCCTGTCGATGACGCTGTTCCCGCAGCCGGTGCGCGAGATGAAGGCGGCGATTGAGCCGTGGGGCGGGAAGCTGTTCTTCGACGGCGCGCACCAGGCCGGGCTAATTGCCGGCGGGCAATTTCAAGACCCGCTGGCCGAGGGCGCGGACGTGCTGACCGGCTCAGCCGGCAAGACCTTTGGCGGGCCGCAGAGCGGCATGATGATGTGGAACGATCCTGAGTTGACCGGTCCGCTGACGCACGCCGTCTTTCCGGTGCTGGCGGCGACGCACCAGGTGAACCGGGTGGCGGCGCTGGCGGTGGCGGCGGCGGAGATGATTGCCTATGGCAAGGACTTCATGGCGCAGATCGTGCGCAACGCGCAGGCGCTGGCGGCGGCGCTGGATGCGCGCGGGCTGACGGTGCTGGGCAAGCACAAAGGCTATACCACCACGCACCAGGTGATCGCCGACGCGCGCGGCCTCGGCGGCGGCTTGCAGGCGGCGCAGTTGCTGGCGCGCGCCAACCTGATTGCCAACAAGAACCTGCTGCCCGGCGACGCGCCGGCGGACTGGGATCGGCCGAGCGGCCTGCGGATGGGCACGATTGAGGTGACGCGGCTGGGGATGAAGGAGCCGCAGATGGCGCAGATCGCCGACTTCATGGCGCGGGTGCTGATCGAGAAGCAGGCGCCGGAGAGCGTGATGGAGGATGTGGTGGATTTTCGGGTGCCGTATCAGAAGCTGTATTATTGTTTTGACAATGGTGTGCCGGGCGGCGCATAGGAATCAAAGATAAATACCAAAAACGGGATACGGGGCCGAGCATGGCTCGGCCCCGTATCCCGTTTTTGGTGACAATTCAATTGTAGATGGGCGGTGATCTCAGCCGGCGGGCGTGGCCCTACTGCTCGTCAGGCGGCAAGCCAACAATGTCGTTCACAGCCAAATCAATGTCAGTGAGACCTTCGGCCCTGAGAACATCGCCTGGGCCGTAAGTTTCCTTCTTCCGGTATCCGGCGGCGCTGGGTCCGCGATAGACTTCGATTGCGCTCTGGGCCAAATCGACCAGCCAGACCTCCGGAATACCGGCGCACCCATACAGCGGCACCTTCACGGATCGATCATAGGCGATGGTCGTATCGGCTACCTCAATCACCCAAATGACTTCGGAAGCCAACGGCGGCGTGCGCGGGCGGCGCGCGGGATAGGGAAGCAGGATGGCCAGGTCAGGCTGCGGCTCGGAATCCGCCAACTGAATGGGGTTCTGGACGCTGACGATGGCGTTTTTGTGCAGCAGGGGAACGAGCAAATTGGTCAATTGGTTGACCACGTAGATGTGCAGCGATCCGGGGGGAACCATTTTGACGATTTCCCCTTGAAGCAACTCCTGCCGGTCGTCTTCACCGAGGACGCCGGCTGAAATCATCTGCTCGTATTCATCGACTGTCCAAAGCTTGTGTTCGATTTGGATCGCCTGGAGGGCCATGGCGGATGCCTTTCCAACAATAACGCTTGCGCACGTCAGCGCCATTGTAAGGGCAGTTTTCGCTCCGGGTTTCGTTGGGGTTAGGCCAGTTGTCCTGGCTAGCGCACGGCGCAAGGCCTCGGGCAGGCGTGCCCGCAAGGGGACCGGCCGAGCGGCGCTTAGAAATCAAAGATGAATTACAAACATGACTCACCCCGAATTTAATTTAGGCAGGGTGGGCGGACGGTGGGCGAGCCAGAGTAAGCTGAGCGCCAGT
>JAYTFQ010000933.1:0-2280 GCA_043734225.1 Anaerolineales bacterium
CTCAATCCCGGAAGTGGCGGCGTCTTCTGCCCGACCATCGAATTTAGAGCGCCGTCCAGAGAGATTGTCCGCTTCGAAACGTCTTACGGTGCAATGCCAGCATCGCACAAGATGGGCCAGGCCATAAACGTTTTCTACGATCCCAAAATGCCTCACACGGCGGAGATTGACTCTAAAGTGCCCAATCGGCCTCCCCGGATTTCACGCTGCACAGCTGGGGCGCTTCGCGCGCCGGGTAACCGATGGAAGCCTGGCTGGTTTTGCTCGCCTCTCACGGGCCGGGCCGGTGATAGAGCTTGAACGTGCCACTTTCCTGTTGGGTGGCGCCGGAGACGGCCGCCTGTTTGTCCCATTCCCGCTGAGCGAATAATTCGTTCCCCACCATCTCCCAGGCTTCGAAAACGAAACCTTCTGCACGCCATTCGTCCGCATGGACACCCCCAAAGACGAGGAACCAGACCGGCATTGGCACCGTGATCGGGGGTTGGCCGGGGCATTGGGTGGTAAACGTCTCGCTGGTTTTTTGCGGGAAGAAAGTCAATTTCATATCGGTGATATGACCCAGCTTATCATCGGCGCTTTCAGTTTCAACCGTCCAGGTCAAATCGTACACGTTCAACGTCGAGCCGCCGCGGTTGCTGGCGGTGACACATTTAAATGTGACATTGAAGGACTCGTTGTCCAAGGCCGATTTTCCGGTCAGCTTAGCCTCGGTCGTCAGGGCGTCGATTTGGATCGGGACCTTGGCCGTCATCCGCGATTCACCTTGAATGCCCCGGCCCGTCATCGTCGCGGTGGAGTCGAGTTCTAGCTCAAAGCGCAGGCATTGACGGACAAGTTTCTCGGCCTCTTGCGACAGGGTTGACGACACGTTGCCGGTCAAATCAAATTGGCGAGCGATGCCCAGCCAGACGCCAATGATGCGGTGGATGATGTGATTGTCGCGACACAATTCGTACTCCTCCTTCAGGCAGACCTTGCCGACCATCTCCACCAATTGGGCGGTTTCTGAATCCTGGGAGCTGTTCCCTTGGCTCAGCCCGATCAACTGGCGCTGCCGCTCGATCCCTACCAGGGTTTCAATGGCCAGTCGTCCGGCCGCACAACTCTCGCCCGCAGCCGCCAGGCGCGGCTTCACGACCCTGTTTTCAAACTCCTGCATGAGAGACTGGAAGCCCGTCAGGTCAGCGGTGGGCTCCCCGCCCAACAACTGCCGCTGGCGTTCTGCCTGCACGAGCGCGCTTATCTCATTGCGTATGCGGGTTTCGTCGCTGCCGCCCAGGCGTCGGCGCCACGGCTCAATATCGGCTAGGAGGCCCTTGGTCACCCCATAGCCGCTAAAGTGCAGCAGTTGAATCTTAATATCGCGCGACGCAAGCACCGGCAGAGCCAACGCCAGGTTGTGTTCAGGGCCTGCGTAGCCGAAAAGGATTTGTTCTTTGATGGAGATCGCCTGTGCCGGCGTGATCGTCAGCGTGACAAAGTTGTATAAGAACAGACCGTCCGGCGCCAGGCTGACGGCCAAGGCCGGCCCGCTGCCAAAGGGCATGCCCGCCAGCGTCTTCAGCGGGGTCATGGTGATCTCGGTCGCCTGCAGGAGCGCGTCCGCTGGAATTTCCAACGAAAAAATGCTGCCGTCCGCGCCGGTGGCCGTCAGGACGCCTCCCGTAATCGGCACCACCGCGCTGATGGCATGCGCCGCGTCCAGGGTGACGCCCAGGCTGATAGGCACAGCGGGCACGGGGCTCGTTTGCGGCTGAGCGGTGGCGGTCCCGACAGTGGCGGTGACCCCGACGGTGCCGGCAGCGGTCTGGGTGGCCGCTATAGGGGTCAGGACGGGGGGTGCAGCGGTCGTTCCCGGCTGAGCCAAGTTGCAAGCGAGCAACCCCAACAGCAAGGCCGCACACCACGGTATGTGCTTTTTCATATCTGGCTCCTGGGCGCAACGGACGAACTAATCGGTTCTGTTGTGGGGCCGCCAGGACAGAAAGACCGTCCTGGCGTTTCATGAGTCAAGCCGAATAGGGATACGGATGAGGCAACGCCAGGCTGCTGAGCAACTGGGTCTGACGGTGCGCCAGGTGAAACGCCTGTGGCGCACCTACCGCGCGGGCGCCGGCCCACAGCTCAGGCGGTATCTTGCCGGCGGCCACCTCAGGCAGCAGCCGGGCAGAAGGATCGCGGCGCGGGTCGCCCGTGAACAGGCCATCCTGGTCGGTCAACAGCAGCAGCAGATCAGCATCCACCAGGTTGGCCACCAGGGCCGAGAGATTATCGTTG
>JAYTFQ010000934.1:0-5184 GCA_043734225.1 Anaerolineales bacterium
TGTTAGGACAATGGCTCAAACGCCACCGGCAGCGCCTGAAGGGCGCGAAAGTGGGGGTGCTGTTTCCACTCAATCGTTGGCGCGGGCGCGGCCAGCCGCAGGCTGGGCAGCCGGCGCAGGAGCGTGTTGAGCGCCAGTTGGCCCTCCAGCCGCGCCAGCGGCGCGCCGACACAGAAGTGGATGCCCTGGCCGAAGGCGATGTGGCGGTTGGGCTGGCGGTTGATGTCGAAACGGTTGGGCTCGCTGAAGGCCAGCGGATCGCGGTTGGCGGCGCCCAGCAGCGGCATTAAATAATCGTTGCGCCGCAGCTGCTGGCCGCCAAACTCAAAATCCGCCGCGGCCCGGCGCGGGTTGCGCTGCAGCGGGCCCTCATAGCGCAGCACCTCCTCGATGGCGCTGGGCATGCGGCTGGGGTCCTGCCGCAGCGCTTCCATCTGCTCGGGGTGGCGCAGCAGCGTGTACAGCGCGTTGGCGATCAGGTTGGTGGTGGTCTCATGGCCGGCTGTCAGCAGGGTAACGCAGATGACCAGCAACTCGGCCGAGGACAGGCGCTCCCCCTCGCTCTCCGCCTCCACCAGCCGGCTCAGCAAATCTTCGCGCGGCTGGGCGCGGCGCTCGGCGATCAGTTCTTTCAAAAAAGCGCGCATCTCCAACAGGTCGCGCTGCGCGTCAGCGACCAATTCAACCGAGGCAGTGCCGCTGCCCTGGAAGGCCAGGATGCCGTCCGACCAGCGTTTGAAGTTGTCGCGCTGGTCGCTGGGCGCGCCCAGCAGCTCGCTGATGACCGTGGCCGGCAGCGGATAGGCAAAGTCGCGCACCACGTCCATGTGGCCCTGGGGCAGCGCCTGGTCGATCAACTCGTCGATCAGGCTTTGCAGCCGGGCGCGCATGCCGTCGACCACGCGCGGCACAAAGGCCTTGTTGATCAGCGCGCGCAGCCGGGTGTGGTTGGGCGGGTCGGAGCCGATAAGGCCGATGGCGAAGTGGTCTTCCAGGGGCTTGAATTGGGCGCGCACCTCGGGCGTGAAGCGCTCCAGCGCGCCCGACAGCCGCCCCTGGCTGGAGAAGCGCAGCGGGTCGAGCATAGTGGCTTGCACATGCTCATAGCGGGTGATGACCCAGGCGCCGGTGCTCTCGCTCCAGGCCACCGGCGCCTCGGCCCGCAGCTGATCGAAGACCGGATATGGATCTTGATAGAAAGCGGGCGAGACCAGCTGGGCATCGAGGGCGGGCGGGATGGTGGCAATCATGGTGGGACCTTTCGCGGCGCTGAGTGTTTGCCTGAGTATACGCTGAATGGTTTTTGGAGTCCGTTGCCGGAAAGAAGCGTTGCTCTGGTCGGCTCAGCTTGCCGCTCAGTTGAAACGCTATATAATGTCGCGCGGCCTGGATCCAGAGTAAGGAACACGTTTGGGTTTCTCGTCCTCGCCGCCATTTGTCGAAGGAGATCAAAATGAAGGCTCGTTTGCTCTTGTCCACGTCAGCTTTGGCCCTCGGCGTGCTGCTGGCCTTGAATTCAGCGGCGACCGTCTGGGCTCAACCACCTGTCATCGTGATCATTGTGGCCGATTCGAGCTTTGTCAACGACTTCGATTGCGCCTTCCCGCTGCAGGAGCAAGTGACCGGGTCAGTGCGAGACACGCTCTTCTACCGCAACGACGGCACGCTCGCGCGCGAATTCATTTCCCCGCAATTCCAGGGGCCATTGGCAGTGAGTTGGACAAACCTGGCGACCGGAACGCGCCTGTCCAGCCACGAGGCCAGCCCGTTGACCGTCTATTACAACCCGGATGGCTCTTTCCAAAGCATCCAGAACCGAGGGCTGACCTTCCATGTCTCGGTGCCCCATGTGGGTCAATTGCTGCTTGACGTGGGGCGGATCGTCATCAAGCGTGGCCAGGGGATTACTTTTGAAGCCGGGCCGCACCAGGAACTCGCTGGTGACACCGCCGCTTTTTGTGCCTACCTGGCCCAGTAGGCCGGTTAGTCGAGGTTAAGGGCTCACAACGGGCAAGTCGACCGCCGTTATTACAGGCTCTCTTTCGCGGTGGTGCCAGCGCCGCGATCCAGGCGAGCGCGGTTGGCGTTGCCCCAAAACTCAAGGCAGCGCGCTGTCGCACGCCCCAAACCACTCTTACGAGGCCCTGATGACCAAGATCACGCTGATCGGCGCCGGAAGCGTTGTTTTCGCCCGCATCCTGTGCGGCGACATTTTACTCACGCCCGCCCTGCGCGACTGCACCCTGTCGCTGATGGATATCGACCCCGGCCGGCTGGAGCGGGCGCGCCAGATCGTGGCCCGCCTGATTGAACAACTGGGCGTGCCGGCGCGGGTTGAGGCCAGCCTTGACCGGCGCGCGGCGGTGACTGGCGCCGATTTCGTCATCACCACCTTTCAGCAGGGCGGCCTGGAGGCTTACGCGCTGGACATTGAGATCCCGCGCCGCTACGGGGTGGAACAGTGCGTGGGCGATACGCTGGGGCCGGGCGGCGTCTTTCGCTCGCTGCGCAGCATCCCGGTGCTCACGGGGCTGGGGGCCGAGCTGGACGAGGTGGCCCCGGACGCGCTGCTGATCAACTACACCAACCCGATGGCGGCCAACTGTTGGGCGTATGACACGCTGACCGGCCGGCCGTTCGTAGGCCTGTGCCACAGCGTGCAGGGCACCAGCGAGATGCTGGCCCGCTGGGTGGGCGTGCCGTACGACGAGGTCACCTACCGCGTGGCCGGCATCAATCACCAGGCCTGGTTCCTGGATTTCCGGCGCGGGGCGGAAGACCTGTATCCCCGGCTGCGCCAGGCGGTGCTCAACCCGGAGTGGCGCGGGCTGGAGCCGGTGCGCATCGAGCTGTTCGAGCACTTCGGCCATTTCGTCACCGAATCCAGCGGCCACGCCAGCGAATATTCGCCATATTTCCGCAAGACCGCCGCCATGGTGGAAAACGAGCTGGTGCCGCGCTTCACCAGCCCGGAGGACTATTGGTACGGCTGGGGCCGCACGGCAGGCTGTCTGCAATACTGCATCGACCGCCAGGCCGAGACCTTCGCCGCCGACCAGCGCGATCAGCCGGCGCCCAGCGCCCGCACCCACGAATATGGCTCGATCATCATTGAGGCTATGGTCACTAACCAGCTGGCGCGGGTGTATGGCAATGTCCCCAATCACGGGCTGATCGACAACCTGCCGGCCGGCTGCTGCGTGGAGGTGCCGTGCCTGGTGGACGGCAACGGCCTACAGCCGACACGGATCGGGCGGCTGCCCACCCAACTGGCGGCGCTCAACCGCACCAACGTTAACGTGCAGGAGTTGATCGTGGAGGCGGCCCGGCGCGGCGACCGCGAGGCCGTGCACCACGCGGTGATGCTCGACCCGCTGACCGCGGCGGCCTGCACCCTGCCCAATATTCACAAGATGGTGGACGAGCTGCTGGCGGCCGAGGCGCAGTGGCTGCCGCAGTTTTCAAACTGAAATAACTTGCCCAAACGAAACCAGGGCCGGCAAAAAGTGCCGGCCCTGGTTTCGTTTTGGGATAGTATCTGCTCAGACGCTAAGGTCTGGCAGTGACAATCAATGGGGAATTTTTGAAAAAATCGTATCGAGCCGAGCCATCGATTTCATCGACGGCTCAGCTCGATACGATTTTTTCGATGACTTTCTGCGACGGCTGAGCAGCTACTGGGAATTCTCTAAATCAGCGCCTTACGGCCACAACTGCGGAAAGAAGTCGCTCTGGAAGGATTGCCCGTCGTAGGCGTTCGGCCCCAGCAGGGCCAGGTTGGGGTGCTGCGGTCGCCCGGCGCGGTACACGGTGTCGCCCGGCATCATGTGCGACACCACGCACAGGCGCGGCTGATCAGAGTTGTTCGGCCCGGAGCCGTGGAAGGTGAGCGAGTGATGGAAGCTGACCTGGCCGGCTTTCAGCAGCACCGGCTCGTCATGCCAGGCGTGCCCGGCCAGCCGGGCAAAGCGCTCAGCATAGTGCTCCATCTCTTTCTTGTCGTTGTTGCTGCCTTCGATCAGCCCCCATTTGTGCGAGCCGACCACCATGCGCATGGTGCCGTTGGTCAGGTCGGTATCCTGCAGCGCCACCCAGGCCGAGCACATGTTATCCGTGCTGCACGACTGCCAGAAGCCATAGTCCTGGTGCCAGCCGACATTGCCGGCGAGGGTCTGCTCCCGGCCGCCGGTGCCGGGCTTCCACAGCGCCTGGTCGTGCCACAGGCGCGCGCTTTCGGCCTGCATCAGCCGCGCGGCGATTTTACCGACTAGCGGCGACAGAATCGCCTGGCGCATTTCGGCATTCAGGTAGAAGGCGTCCACCTGCTGGCGCACCGCCGGGGTGTCCAGGTCGTGGCCCATAAAGCCATAGATGGAGGCAATGGGATAGTCGCGCTCGCCGGCCCACAGCCGGTCGTGCGCCTGGCGCAGCCGCTGCACGGTGTCCGCGTCGAACAGCACCGGCCCCACCCAATAGCCGCGTTCCCAGTATTCCGCGATCACCGCCTCGGTCACGATGTCGTCGACGTCATCCAGGGTCGGAATGTTTGGCAGCATATCTTGAAACTCCGTCAACTGGTCGGTTCATCCGAGCGCATTGGCCACGACTGGTCAATTTAGTTCGTGGCGGCTCTTGCAGGTTTCGTCCACGCCGGGCTGCGCGCTCTCGCAGCCCGGCATAAAATGCCGGCCGAATTGGATGGCACGGCCAGACGCGCAGTGACCAACCGGCCTACTTCACCACAGCCCCATCTGGGTGGTTCCAGTTCTTATAGACGTCGACCGTCTCGCCTTCAATCTTGGGTCGGACACCCTTGACCATGATGCCGGGTCTTCCGGTCGCCAGGCCGTCGGTCTGCGGGTTGCGCGGATCGCGCAGGCCCACCCGCACCAGGCGGCGCCAGCGGCCGGCGCGGTTGAGCGCCGAGCCATGCACAGTGTAAATGCTGAACAGCACCACGTCGCCCGCCTTGGCCGGACACGAGACCGAATTTTCCAATGGAAACTGGTCGGTGGGCAAGAACGGCTCGACTTCTGGGCCGCGAATGTGCTCCAGCCGGCCCAGCTTGTGGCTGCCGGCCAGGAACTTCAGGCAGCCGCTCTGTTCGTCGGCGTCGTCCACGTGGATCAAGGCATCGATGTAACGCCCGTCGGCATGCTGATAAAAAGGGTCGTCCTGGTGCAT
>JAYTFQ010000935.1:0-1875 GCA_043734225.1 Anaerolineales bacterium
GGCGGCGAACCGGCAGGGAATGCGGGCACAACTGCCACATCGGCCAGGCTGATTGGTTCACCATCTGGTAGCAACCCAAGATCTTGTGGCCGCCGCCGGAGCACCAAGACGTGCAAGGGCGTGGTGATCACAAGCAAGAGAAGCGCCAAGATCATCACGGCGGAGCGCCAACCCAGACTGGCGAGCAGTAGACTGGCGACCGGGATAAAAATGGTGCTGGCGAGTCCGGCGACCAAAGTTACCAAGGTCAACGCCCGCTGCCGGCGGTTTTGAAACCACTTCGTGATGACGGCAAAAGCCGTGTCATAGAGCAGGGCGGCCATAACCAGCCCTACGCCGCCAAAGACAAGGTATAGCGCGGGGAGACTGTGGGTGGCAGACCAGGCCCAAACCAGGCCAGCGGCTGCCAGCGAGCCGATACTCATCAGCGCGCGCGCGCCGTGGCGATCGATCCAGCGGCCGACTGGAATGGCTGCGATGCCGGAAATTAGCAGAGCGATCGAGAAAGCACCGCTGACCTGAGCCCGGGTGGCGCTCAGGTCAGCTTGTATCGGAAGTAGAAAAACGGAGAAACTATAGTAGAGGATACCCCACGAGACCGTCTCAGTGACGGCCAGCGCCAGGGCAATTCGCCAGCCGTAGTACAGCCGTTGGGGCTTAGCCGCCACAACAACCCGACGACGACTTAGCACTCACCACCGGCAGGAGTTCCAGCGTCTGACCGGCTGCCGATGGGCGCACATTGGTAAAACTCAAATTCACCGGCACCGAACTGGCCGCTGGCGTGCAGCAGGCGTCCTTGCCGGCTTCGGCCGCCGTTGGCCCACAGCAACTGCTCGCGACCGCACTACTCGCTTCTGGCTGGCAGCAAGCCAGGGCCTCATCGTCGTCCGCTCCGCCCCGGTTCGAGCTGCATACGCCCGTCTCAGGAAGTACCAAATCGATTTGCCTGGCAGCTTCCCAATCCCCAGTCAGGGCCAGGACCACCGACCGGACCTGCTCGAAGCCTGTGCGCATCAGAAAGGTTGGCGCGCGACCGTAACTCTTCATGCCAACCACGAAGAAATCTGTTTCTGGATGCTTCAGCTCTTCCGCGCCATGCGGCGGCACGCTGCCGCAGCTGTGGACGTTCGGGTCGATCAGCGGCGCCAGCGCCGTCGGGCTTTCCACCACTTCATCCAGTCCCAGGCGCAATTCGCGCAACATCTCCAGGTCCGGCCGCAGGCCGGTGGCCACAACAATCTCATCGACCGGCGCCAGATCGCGGATATTGTCACTGACCACCAGGCCTGCCGGCGTGGCGTTGATGCGGGCCGTCTTAAAGCCGGTGACCATCGTCAGGGCGCCGCGCGCCACCAGGGTCTTCAAGCGCGCGCCCAGGCGGCCACGCTCGGGCAGTTGGTCAGTCTCGCCTCCACCAAATAGGTTGCCCAGCTTGGCACGCCGCACCACCCAGGTGATCGTCGTGCCCGGCACCTCTTCAGCAAGTTGCACCAGGTCGAGCAGCGCATTGAAGGCCGAGTGTCCACTGCCGGCCACCAGCACGCGCTGGCCGGCATAGCGTGTCCGCTGCGCGCCCAGCACATCGGGGATGCCATAAAAGATATGGTCCTGGTGGGCGCGCTCGCCCACCGCCGGTAGCCCGCTCGCGCCCAGCGGGTTTGGGGTGGAATAGGTGCCGCTCGCGTCAATGACGGCCTTGGCCAGAACTTCGTCCTCCCCGGACTCCGACTCGAAGCGCACGACAAACGGCGCCGCTTCCCGCCCGGCCGAGCCCAGGCGGCTGAACCCTTGCCGCGCCACGCCAGTCACTCGTGTTCCCAGCCGCAGATGGGGCTCGATTTCCGGCAGCGCCGCCAGCGGCAGCAGGTAATC
>JAYTFQ010000936.1:0-5495 GCA_043734225.1 Anaerolineales bacterium
CGGCCAGACGCCCGTAGGGGTCTGGCCGCGGCATCCAATTCGGCCCAAAGGTCCTTGATTTCCCTGGTTACATTCGCCAGCGGCGGGTCTACGCCGCCCCGCTGGGCAGTTACCCAATTCATTGATTTTCGGGGGCAGGCCTGAGCCGATACGCCTTTCCCTTGAAAGCTGAGGAGCAGTCTATGCCATTGCCGGGGAGGGGCGTTGTTGAACGCCCCTCCCCGCCGGGCTAAGTTACTTCTCCAGCTCCTCCTTGGCCAGGGCGATAAACTCGTCCACCGTCTTCGATTTCAGATCCTCGCCCGAGCGCCGCCGCACCGACACGGACTGCGTTTCGGCCTCTTTGGCCCCCACCACCAGCATGTACGGGATCTTTTGTAGTTGCGCGTCGCGGATCTTGGCCTGCATCCGGTCGTTGCGCTCGTCCACCTCCAGCCGGAAGCCCTGGGCCTTCAGCTTGTCGGCCACCTGCCGGGCATATTCGTTGAACTTGTCCGAGATCGGCACCACCATCATCTGCACCGGCGCCAGCCACAGCGGGAATGCCCCGGCGAAGTGCTCGATGATCACGCCCAGAAAGCGCTCCGTGGAGCCCATCACCGCCCGATGCAGCAGCACCGGCGTGTGCGCCTGCCCGTCCTCGCCGATGTACTCGCAGCCCAGCCGCGCCGGCTGGATGAAGTCCACCTGGATCGTGCTCAACTGCCACTCGCGCCCCAGCGCGTCCTTGGCCATGAAGTCGGCCTTCGGGCCATAAAAGGCAGCCTCGCCTTCCACAGCGTCATACGCCACCTGGTTGGCCTCCAGCGCCGCCTTCAAAGCGTCCGTGGCCAGCGTCCACTTCTCGTCGTCGGCCACGTACTTGCCCTGGCTGCCGCGCAGCGAGAGCTGCACCCGGTAGTCGGTCAACTGGTAGTGGTTGAACACTTCCCGGACGATCTGCAGCGCCCGGCTGAACTCTTCCTGGATCTGGTCAGGCCGGCAGAAGATGTGGCAGTCATCCTGCGTCAGCGCCCGCACGCGCGTCAGGCCGCTCAGTTCGCCCGTCTTCTCGTAGCGATACAGCGTGGCAAACTCCGCGTAGCGCAGCGGCAAGTCGCGATACGAGTGCTGGCCCATCTCG
This sequence comes from Anaerolineales bacterium, assembly GCA_043734225.1. Classification (GTDB taxonomy): domain Bacteria; phylum Chloroflexota; class Anaerolineae; order Anaerolineales; family UBA6663; genus JAYTFQ01. The sequence goes on from JAYTFQ010000936.1 coordinate 1,124, forward strand.
TTGTACAGCGACATGTGGCTGGGGCAGTTCATCGGCTTCAGCCGGAAGGTCACGCCCTCGTCCTCCATCGGCGGAAACATGACGTCCTTGAAGTTATCGTAATGGCCCGAGCGCTTGTACAAGTCCTCTTTCACCAGGTGCCCCGTCCACACGTGCTGATAGCCGTAGCGCGTCTGCACCTCGCGCACATAGCTTTCCATCAGGTGGCGCAGCATCTCGCCTTTGGGCGAGAACAACGGCAGGCCCGGGCCGACCGCGTCGGAGAAGTAGAACAGGCCCAGCTCCTTGCCCAGCTTGCGATGGTCGCGCTTCTTGGCCTCTTCCAACTGCCACAGATACTTCTCCATCTGTTCGGCCGTCTTCCAGGCCGTGCCATAGATGCGCTGCAGTTGCGGTTTGTTCGAGTCGCCCCGCCAGTAGGCGCCGGCAATGCTCATCAGCTTAAAGGCCGACGGGTTCACCTTGCCCGTGTGCTCCACGTGCGGCCCGCGGCACAGGTCCGTAAACGTGTCGTGCGTGTAGAACGAGATGACTGGCTTCTCCCCGATAGCGTTGCCATACTCGTCCTGCCCGCCCTTGTCCAGCCCGTCGATCAGCTCCAGCTTATACGGCTGGTCCTTGAACTGCGCCCGCGCCTGCTCGGCGCTCACCTCCTGGCGCTGGAAGGGAAACTTTCCGCCGATGATCTGGCGCATGCGCTTCTCAATCGCCTGTAGGTCGTCGGGCGTCAGCGCCCGCGGCAGGTCGAAGTCGTAGTAAAAGCCGTCCGCGATCGGCGGGCCGATGGCAACCTTGGCCTGGCCGGGAAACATCTCCACCACCGCCTCGGCCATGATGTGTGCCGCCGAGTGGCGGATGCGATACAGCTCGGAATCTTCGTAGCGTTCAGCCGGTTTGTCAGACATTCGCTCTCCTATCCATTGGCAGCGCCACGCGGCTGCCAGTCATCGTTCAATTCCAGGGCATCGGGCCGCCATCGTGGCCCCCGCCGATCCGCTGTTGCGCGGCTGCCGGCGGAGAGGTGGTTCTATGGCCTCTGCCGGAGCCGCTCAAGAGTGTTGCCGATGTCAGTCATAGCCGCCTCCTGAGCTTTAAACAAAAAACGCCGCTCACCCATGCTTGGGGCGAGAGGCATTCTCACGCGGTTCCACCCAAGATTGCCAGCTGCGGTCAGTGCAGTCGGTATCTTTCAGCGGCTATAACGGGCCGGCCCGTTGGCCCTACTGGCGCCATCACTGGCGCGTTGGGGTTCACGCTCGCGGGTGGTTTTCCTCGCGCAACCGCTGGCCGGGCTTCCAGTCGCTGGCCCGATCCTCCCTGAAGCTTTGGCGCAAGTACTCGTCCCGGTCAACACGGACGTATGAACTTGCCCCGATTATAGCACAAAGTCCGGCTTAAACGTCAGCGGCGCCGTGGTGTCACGGCGCCGCTGACGTTGGCTGGAACACTTTCCTGCGCTGGTGGGCGGTATAGGGCTCGAACCTACGACCTTCGCGATGTCAACGCGATGCTCTAACCAACTGAGCTAACCGCCCTTGCAGGACATTATTATAGTCCGCCCGCCTCCAATTGGCAACGGCAGATTGCCTCCGGATGAGATTTTCCCTGGCCAGCCTTGCTAGCCGCCAGAACGTTTAAGCTCGATTGTAGGAATGCCCCTGAATGTCCGCCTGTCCGCAAATGGTCAGGGCCTGCTGCAGCGCCTCGCGCGCCGGGGTCTCCCATTCCGCTGGAACCGCTGCCTTTCGTGCGCTCTTCAGCAGCCGCGCATGCGCCACATACGCCATAATCGCCTGATATTCCCGCTCCAGGCCTTCATCAAGATCGTCCGTCAGTTGCTCGCGAGTGAGGTCCATCATCAGTCCTTTCCTCGTAGAAAAGCCCGGCAGCCTGCCAACCGCCTATTACCCACCGCCCGGCACCTTGCTGGTCGCGCGCTGCGCCGCTCCAACCCTTCCACACACTCTAATTTGAGCTTCAACTCCCGCCCATCCGCCCTTTGCTGATTTCCTTGTAGGACGCCGTCTGGCAAACCGCCCCCCGTCTGGCGAAGCGGTCCTCCGTCTTTGGACCTCCGTCCTCCGTCTGCGAAGCGGTCCTTCGTCCTCTTCTCCCCATGCTACAATCCCCGCATGCCCTGGAACGTATTCGGTCATGAATGGGTGGTGGAGATGCTCCAGCGCGATATCGCGCAGGACCGCACCCGTCACGCCTACCTGTTCACCGGCCCGGCCGGCATTGGCAAGCGCACGCTGGTCAACGATTTCGCCCGCGCGCTGCTCTGCCAGGCGGCGGGCCCGCCCTGCGGCCAGTGCCGCAATTGCCAGTTGGCCGCCCGCGGCCGCCATCCTGACCTGCTCACGGTTGAGCCGGTGATTAGTGGCAAAAGCATACTGCGCGCGAAGATACTGATGGATCCTTTGCGCCAACTGGTTTCCGATTTGCAACTTAAGCCAGTAGAGGCGAGGCGGCGAGTGGGTTGTCTTTGGCGTTTCGAAGCTGCCAGTGAACTTCAGCAAAATGTGCTCTTGAAGACCCTGGAAGAGCCGCCCGGCCAGGCTGTCATCCTGCTCACCGCCGAGCGCGCCGACGATCTGCTCCCCACCATCGTCTCGCGCTGCGCCGTTGTGCCGTTGCGCCCCCTGCCGCTGGAGACTGTGCGTACAGCCTTGATCACCCATTGGCTCGCCTCGGCTGAGCAGGCCGACCTGCTGGCGCACCTGGCGCAGGGGCGGTTGGGCTGGGCGGTGCGCATGCAGGCCGACGAGGCCGCGCTGGCCGCCCGCCGGCAAGTCCTGGATGATCTCTCGGCCCTCCTGGCCGGCTCGCGTGTGGCGCGCTTTGCCTATGCCGAGCGGCTGGCCAAGGAATCCACCACCGACCGCATCCAGGAAACGCTGGACTTGTGGCAAAGCCTGTGGCGTGATGTGCTGTTGGCCGGCGCGGGCGCGCCCGGCCCGCTGGCCAACCCCGACCGCGAAGCCGAGGTGCGCCGGGTGGCCGAGACCGTTGCCCCCGCCGCGGCGCGCGAGGTGATGCTGGGCCTGCGGCGCACGGCCGGCCTGTTGGAACATAACGCCAACGCGCGCCTGGCGCTGGAAGTGTGCTTGCTCGATTGGCCGCGGCTGGCCCCGGCCGGCCATTCATGACCGCGGCCGAGCCAGCGCCGCTGCCCCTGCCGCCGCCAGCGCCGGTTGCCCCCGTCCCCGCCGTTCCCGCTGCCTGGCAGCGCGAGAGCTGGTGGGCGCTGCTGGCCTATCTCGCCGGCGGCTTTGGCCTGTTCCTTGTCGTTTCGCTGCTTATCCAGCTTGCCTTTCGCCAACAATTTAACATTCTCACCAGCGCTGCCCTGTATGGCGCCAACTTTCTGTGCTTTGCCGGCGCGGCGGCCGTGCTGGGCGTGCGCCGCCGTCACCTGAGTTGGGCGGAGTTTGGCCTGCGCCCCTTCCACCTGGCCTGGCTGGTCCTGGCGCTGGCGTTGGCCCTGGCCGTGCTGCCGGCGCGTGGGCTGGCGGCTCTCCTGGTTGAACGCCTGGCCGGCGCCAACTTCAGCGACATGCAGTTGCGCATGGACCTGATCGCGCCCAGCGGCGGCTCGCTGGCGCTGAATTTCATAGTGACCTTCGTGGGCGCCGGTCTCATGGCGCCGGTGGCGGAAGAGCTGTTCTTTCGCGGGCTCATCCATCGCTGGTTCAGCGCGCGCTTTGGCTTCTGGCCAGCCATCATCCTCAGCTCCGCCATCTTTGCCGCCGGCCACGCCGATAGCCTGGGCGTGGTGGCCTCCAGCTTCGTCCTCGGCCTCGTGCTGGCCGGGGTCTACGACCGCAGCCACTCGCTGTGGCTCTCCATCGCGGTGCATGCCACCAACAACTGCCTGGCCGTGATCTTGCTCTACGCCGCGCTGGCGGTGCCGGGTCTCGTGCGCTAAAACCTTTGCTGGTTTTTGGTCGGCATTGCGCTCATTCCCCTCTGGCAGCGGCGCATGATAAACAAAAAATGCGGGGTAAGGGCGGCGCACCTCGCGGCCATCACCCTGCGTTGCATTTCACGTCATGTCTCTAATTGGTTCGGGCATGCTCGGTATTCTGGCGAAAGGGTATCGTCCACGCAGGCTGCGTGCGCTGCGCCACTCCGCTCCCCCCTCTACTGCCCGCGCCCTTGCCTCTCGCGGGCAGGAGAGGGGGGCCGGGGGGCATAGGCGTTAACTTAACCGCGGTCAGGCTTGTTCAATGTCCAAGGCGCTTGAAATGCCCAGCGGGATCGCGCCTGCAAGGCGCTCCTACATGATACCGGCCCGGCTGTTAATTGTAGGAGCGCCTTGCAGGCGCGATTGGCGGCAGCCCCATCGCCGCCATCTGCGTCAATTGCGGTC
>JAYTFQ010000937.1:0-5014 GCA_043734225.1 Anaerolineales bacterium
TGATCTTCGGCTACGACGGGGTGGACGAGATGGACCCCGCCAGCGGAGGCGGCTGGCTGCAACTTCTGGAAAATGAAACCCTGGAAGGCGAGTTCATGGGCGCCCTGGGGCGCTTCAAAGCTCGACGCAAGGCACCCAAGCGGGCTTAGTCCGTGCGTGGCCGACGCAAACGGCAACCTTGGTAAACCCCCAATGTGTCCATTCACAGCAATGCCCATTTTGTCAGGGGCGTGCCGAACTTCGCCGGCTTGGGTTTGAGGACTTATTTGCAGGCGCTCGGCGCGGGCGAGCGCCTGGAGCGGTCTCAATGTGTTGGCGTTCGACTTCGGCCAGTAGAAGCGCTTTTTGATCCGCCTTCGCCGCCCGCAGCGCGGATGCCCATACCTTGTCGCTGAAGCTGTTCTGGGCGTCGCGTTTGATGAGTGGTAGCGTTACCGCGGTAAAGCGCTCGGGTGAGGCGGTGGCCCCCAGCGACTTCAGATAGGCGCCAATCACCTTTTTCTCGTCGACTGGAATCATCCAGCTGCCCAGTTCGTCGGCAAAGACGATTTCATCGCCCGCTTTCATGGCCCCAATCAATTCATACAGCAGGCTGAAGCAGGCCACGGCTTCAGTATGCTGGCCCTGCTTGGTCAGGGTCGCGCTCTCGGTAAGGTATTGGCCCAGTTGGTCGAACCAATCCTCGGTTTCTTTGGGAATGTGCATCCAGTTCTTGGAATTCACGTTGAATGAGGCGTAGAACTTGCCGGCCAACGACTCTCGGTGGAACCCCTTGATGCTCGGCAACAGCTTGCTGGCATCTGTCTTGGCGGCCTGCCTCGCCGGGGCGGCGTAAGTGCCAAACACAGCATTACGCTGGCGCTGATTCATGGTGTCATAGGCGGCACCCAAAAGGGCCAACCAGGTCGAAGCTGGCTGGCTGGCCAGCCGTTGCATCAGTACGTCTTTGTCCATATTCGCCCGCTGTGATTCCCGTGATGGTAGAGCCCCATCGAGAATTGAAGGCACGGCGCGCGTTCAATGGCACACTATGCCGCCAACTTACCTGGTGGCCAGCCGCGTGGGCCATGCGATCCCACTTCAGTTGGCCATCCGAACCGGCCGGGCCATCAGGCCCAGCGCCTGATCCAACGTCCGGCGCGGACGCGGGGGCTGCCCGGTTTGCTCATCGAGGCGCACCAGGTAAGCGATGTATAGGCCAACTGCAATTGGCAGCCCCGCTCGACGACGAAACTGTGGCGGCGCGCGGCCCGCACGAGACGCGCTTTAAGCTGGTCGGACAGATAGATTGAGCTCACAGTCATTCTCTGGTGTTATCTATATATTATTCCATAGGTTTAGGCCAGGTCGTCAAGCGAGGTTGTATAAGTCAAGACTGGATTGTCACTATGGATCTCGGACCTGGTTGAGGCCAAGCCGTTCATCTCAGTTACTCGCGCGAGCGCTTGTCGAGCGTGGCTGCGCGCTGCGCGGCGGCGCTTTATTGGCCCGGCGCCTGGACACGGGGTAAGGTTTTAGCAGCATTTCGGCGGGGATACCCAACGTCTTGTGCAAGCGTTGGATCATGCGCAAAGTGAGTGGCCGCTTGCGGTTCAGAACCTCCGATACGCGCGCCCGATTGCCGATAAATGGCTCCAGATCCTTGCGGGTAAGGCCGCGGCTCTCCATGAAATACCGGACGGCCGCAATGGGATCTGGCGCCGGGATTGAGTACTGCTTTCCTTCGTGGGCCTCTACCAGTATGGCCAGCACTTCCAGCTTGTCGCCTTGGGGCGTGTTCGGGGAGGCATCGAAGAGAGCCCGAATCTCTGCGAGTGCAGCTTGATAGTCCGCCTCGGTCTTGCTCGCACGAATGTCCATATCTCGAAACTCCTTCATGTTGTGGAAGTCTCGTTCAATCGCGGCCAGGGGCGCGCCCGAGCTGCTCTTGCCCTTATGGCGTGCGCCGGTCAGCACTACTATCATGTTTTTCCGCTGGGCGGCCTGCAGCAGCGGGGTGCGCCAGCACCGGCAATACTTTCAGGCCCCTGACCGGATCGGCCGATCTAGCGCGCGATCGATTGCTTCTAGGCTGACCCACTGGCATTGATAGTTCTGCCCAGCCTGACGGGCCTCTGGCGCAAAGCCGGCACGAGAGAAGAAGACAAAGGTGAGGCGCCAGTGATCATCCAGACGCGGCTGGATGCGCTGCGACCGGCGGATAAGCTCGTTGACGGTCTTCGGCCCCATGGGCTGCCTGGACCAGAGGGCTGTTCCCAAGTCGGCTTCTCGACTGTCCTCGTTGATCAGCAAGAACTCAAGGTTGGGTTGCCCGGGCGCCCAGTAGCTGCCGGCCAGCCCGGCCCGCACCAGACGGCCAGCCCGGCGTTCGCGAGCCAGCCACTCCCAACACAGTTCAGGGAACACGATCGCGCCGATAAAGCTGTCTATTCCGCGCCGAATTGCCTGCCACGCAGCGCGGTCATCACCCCGGCGCAGTCGTGCCAGATACGGCGCGACAAAGCGCGCCGCAAAGCCGGCCTGAAAGTTCATGAGCGGTGTGTGCTGGCCGCGCGCGGCGAACTGGTAGGGTCCGACCACCGGGCTGTTGTCAAATGTGAGCCGAAGTATTTCCAGATCAATCAACCGTCGGTAGACCTGACGCTCGGCCAGTCCGGCCTGGCGGGCCAGCGCGGCCGGGCTGGCCGCGCCATGCGCCAGTGCCGCCAGAATGTTTTGGTAAGCTGCGGCTGGCCGGAGGCGCGGATGGCGCAAGACGACCTCAAGGCTGTCCTGATAATCGCGATCGGCCAGCAGCGCGCGCAAGTTGGTATCACGGGGCCAGCGCGGATCAATTTTCTGTAGATAGGTCGGCAGACCGCCCGTGGCTGCCAGCAACGCCACTCGGTCCTCTGCTGAGATGCCCGGCATGGCTCGGGCGAGGTTGCTCCAGGACAATGGGCGCAACCGAAAATGCGCGGTCGGACGCCCGTACAGCGGCGCCTGATAGCTCAGCCCATCCGCGTGCAGGCGTAAGAGCTGTGCGGACACCAGGATTAACATGGCCTGGCCATGCTCCAGAACCAGGTCCCAGGTGACTTTCACGTCACTGGCCACGCCGCGGTCAGCTTCCAGTAGGAGGTCAAAGTCGTCGACCCGCACTCGCCCCACTCGTGGGGCAAGTGTTACAACGATGTGCCGGCGGCTCTCAGACTGATGCCCCAGGTCGCGCAGCGCCGCCTTCCAGTCGGGGTAGGTCCAGTCCGCCGCGGGTCTCTCGCGGGGACGCAAGTATGCGCACAGCGCCTGGGAAAAGCTCCGCAGCTGATTGTCCGGCGCACCGCGCCCGGCTGTCCAATTCAACGCGGCGTGACCGCCGGCCCGAAGCCACTGGCGGACGAGTGTCGTCTTGCCCTGGCCGGGCTGGGCCGAGACAATTACCAGCTGTCCCCGAGGCCGGGCGTGGAGCTGTGATAATTGGCGGAGCTCGTCGGACCGGTTGATGAAACGCGTGACAGGCCTCCTGCTCATCCGCACCGGCGCGTCTCTGGCGCTCACCGAACGGACTACCATAGAGCTAAAGATTGAGATGGGCTGCGCGTCCGTCCAGCATTGTCGCAGACTTGGCAGCCATGAACAACCGTTGCTTGCCAAATGCTGGGGGGCAGAAGGCAGCTATGCCGGCCGGCTGGTCGGCTGCTCTTCGGCCTGCGCCGCCCATGGCCGGCCGTCAGCCAGCCTATGTACCGGCCAGGCCCTGAACTGCGCTACGACTACCGGCTGACCCCGGGGCCACGAGGTCAGCCTGGAGTGCCTGCATCTTGAGCGCGACTTCTTCGAGGCTGAGCGGCCGAAATCCGTGACAGTCCACCCCAATGTCGAACGAGAGACCCAGGCTCGGCAAATTGCCGTGGCTGTGGCCGTACAAATGCCAGGCGCCGTAGTGCGACCGATCCCACACCCGCAGCGCATAGTGGCAGAGCACAATGACCTGCGGGCGGCGCACAGTTCCCAAGGCCGCGCGCGGCGTCTCCAGCGAGAGCAGCGGTGGCAGCAACTCCACGGTCTGGCCGGAACCGGTGCGGAGCTCGGGATCGTTGGCCCGGAAGCGCTCTAGCCATCGCTGATCGTGGCTGCCGGGGAGGATCTTTAAGTAACCGTTCAACTGCCGCACGATGGCGGTGAACTGGGGCAGGCCTTGCAGGGTGAAGTCACCCAGGTGGTACACGAGATCATCCGCGCCAACCGTGTCGTTCCACAGCCGGATCAGGGCTGCATCCATCTCATCGGCAGATGCGAACGGACGCTGGCAGTACTGAATGATTCTGGCGTGGCCAAAGTGGTGATCGGACGTGAAGAACAAGCGCGGCGGTTGAACTGGGGTCACCATTCGAGTATAGCATCCGCACGGGTGCCTGAGTTCAACATTCGGCTGCGTTCTCGGCAAACGTCACAGCTGCCACCTACTACTCTGCAAGAACAAGTTCGGGGTGCCGATTCGAAGATGGTCCGTACCCCCGCCCGACGTCAGTCCCAGTGCCTGGTTCGGCGCCGAATTTCCTTGCGCAAGACCTCGCCCCGCGGGTTATTGGGCCTCGTGCGCTCCCACATCTTCAGCGTTTCAGTATCTTTTTCTTCGCCATCCAGCGCCTCGCCTAAACTGGGGACAGCAGCCACTCAGCCGCTGAGCGCACCTGGATCGTGCCCGCTGGCGTCGTCACGGGCGCGGCATTGGCGCCGGTTAGCAGTAATCCCTGTTTGAGGCGTAAGGCCTGCATCGCCTCGTTCAGGCCACGTATTTCCCGTTCCCGCGTGGCAGGCTGGTCAATCGAGGCTGCTACCTGGATGAGGCGCTTCTCTGCCGGCAGGTAAAAATCCACCTCCTGGCCATTGGGAGCGGCCCAGTAGAAGATATCGGATGTGCGCCGCCGCAAGGCCAGGTAGACAGTGTTCTCCAGCAGGTGGCCCGTGTCAGGCGAGGGCGTATACCCCACGGCCTGAGCCAGGCCGGTGTCAATAGCAAAGACCTTCTTGG
>JAYTFQ010000938.1:0-3624 GCA_043734225.1 Anaerolineales bacterium
GGCCTGGGCCTGGCCGACACTGTCCAGCGGTTCGTCCTGCCAGCCCTGCAGGCGGTCGGCGTTGTTCCAGGCGGTGCGGCCGTGACGGATGAGATAGAGTTGGGTCATAGAGACTTGTGACTATCTTCCAGAAATTGGATATCGGGGCGTTCAGTAGAACGCCCCGATATCCAATTTCTGGAAGAACTCAGATATAGGTTAGCCGGCCCTGATAGTGCTCCAGCCAGCGCCGGTTGGCGGCTTCGCCGCCATCGAGATTGACGCTCATGAAGACCGGCGCGTCGCCGGTGCGCTGGAGCAGCAGCTCGGCCACGCGCACAGCCACGGCGTTCAGGATGGCGGCGCCGGTGACCGTGGAAATCGGTCCGACGCGCTGGGCCAGGCCGGGCAACTCGATCAGCGCATCACCCAGCGGGGCATGGTCGTCCAGCACCAGGTCCGCCGCCTCGAACAGGCGCGGCTGGCCGGGTTGGCGGGCCGTCACCGCCCGGGAATAGGCCAGCGAGGTGACGGCGATGACAGTGGCGCCGCGCGCCCTGGCCGCCTGGGCAAACTCCACCACCACCGCGTTGCGGCCGGAGACCGAGTGCACAATGACCACATCGCCAGCGGCGATGGGCGTCTCGGCCACAATCAGCGCGCCGTAGCCCGGCAGTCGCTCCATCTGGCTGGTGAGCGTTACCGGCCGGACGGAGGTGCTCAGCCCCGGCGGCTGGATGGGGTTGATGGGCACCAGGCCGCCGGCGCGGTAGAACATCTCCTGCGCCAGCAGGCCGGCATGGGTGGGCCCAAAGATATACACCAGGTGGTCGGCCTGGATGGCGCCGGCCATGAGCTGGGCGGCGCGTTCGAGCGCCGCGCCTTCCGTGCGGCGGATCTCTTCCAACAGATGGATGGCGGTCTCCAGGTAGTCCATCAGAAGCCTTTGGCCAGCGCTTCCGCTTCCACCTGGCTGACCAGCACCTTGCCGTCTGGCCGGTTGACGCTGGGGAAGACGGTAGGCTTCAGGCCGCGCGCCAGCAGCCGCTCCAGCGTGCCGGCTACCACCGCCCAGAGCACGGCGGCCGCGCCCAGCCCGGAGGCCGGGCACACCGGGTAATCCAACCCGTCCACGATGAGCATGGCATCGCCATAGGGCGCGCCGTTGTCCAGCGCCAGGTCGGCGGCTTCATATAGGTGTTGGCCGGAGGGATGCTCGGACGCTAACCGCGCGCTATAGGCCAGCGCGGTGAGGGCGATGACGGTCAGTCCGTGCGCGCGGGCCTGGCGCGCCAGTTCCACCACGTTGGCGGTTTTGCCCGAGACGCTGCCCACAAACAGCAGGTCGCCCTGGCGGAGCTGGCCGGTCTCGAAGACATGCTCGATGTAGCCAAAGTTGAGCGTGGCGGCAGGCGTGACGGGAGCGCGGCTCTTCACCGGGTTGACCACGTTCAGATTGAACGTGAGCGCGCTGAGCGCCACCAGGCCGCCGGCGCGGTTGACCAGCTCCTGCGAGACCATGTGGCCGCTATCGAACAGGTGCAGCACGCCACCACGCGCCAGCGTGTCGGCGCACAATTCAGCGGCCTGTTCCAGCGGCGCGGTGTTGGCCGCCAACCGGGCGATGTGGGCCTGCAAGGCTTGAAAGTACGTGTCGATTAACAAAGTGCCTCCTGAAGATCATGGAGTGCCAGGCGTCCTAGGGCCACGGCCGGCGCTTCGCGGCCAAGGTGAAGGGCGGCGTTGGGAAATTCGGCGCGCAGCCGCCGGCGCAGCGGCCCGAGCAGCAAATCGCCAGCGTTCAGCAGCCCGCCGGCCAGCGCCATGTCAAAGGCCTCGGCGGGCTGAAACAGCCGGCGGGCGGCGTGCAGGGCCAGGCTGGCCAGGTCCGCCGCCACCTTGGCGGTGAGGCGCACGGCCAGCGGGTCGTCTCGGGCAGCTAGCTCGGTGACGACTACCGCCAGGCGCGCGATCTCGGTGCGGGTGAGGGGCTTCTGGTAGGCCAGCGTGATCAGCCCGGCGCGAAAATTGGAAAGGTCCAGGTTGAGGGCAGCGGCCACGCCCTGCACCAGGCCGGTGGGGGCGGCGGCGCGCTGCTCAAAGGCGCGCACGGCGGCACGCAGCCCCAGCAGGCCCAAGGCATAGGCGCTGCCTTCGTCGCCGAGCAAAGCCCCCCACCCGCCCAACACCACCTCGCGCCCGTCGTCGGCGCGCACGCCCCAGGCGGTGGCGCCGGTGCCTGCCACCACCGCCACGCCGTGCGGCCGGTAAATGCCGGCGCGGGCGAAAACCACGGCCAACTCGCCATAGGCATGAAAGGCAGCGCGCGGGCACAGCGCGGCAAAGGTCTCCGCGCCAAAATCGGCGGCCACCAGCGCGGTGGCGAAGTGGCGCACCTCCGCCGGATCGACCGCCGCGTCCGCCAGGGCGCCCTGCACCGCAGCCAGCACCGCCTGGCGGGCCTGCTGGGGCGAGACGAAGTTGGTGTTGACCGCGCCGCCGTCGCGCGTCTGCCGCAGCCGTCCGGCGCCATCCAACACGGCGGCCTGGCAGCGAGTGCCGCCGCCTTCCAGCGCGATCAAAAAAAAATCGAGGGGTGGATGCTCAGCCATTGGCCTCAGGCGGGCGCGCGCGGCGTGTTAGGGTAGAATTCATAGGGCGATTTGCACTATACTACAGACCCCTTCGGCCGGTTGTCCATTGTCTGGAGTGACACTTAGCCGCGCAAGCGCCCCGCCCGCCCCGCCGGGTGTATACTCCCGCCCGGACTCACCTGAACTGGTCCCCATTCGAGCTGCCACAGGCCGCCCGCGCCGCGGGCGAGGAGAAGAACCGCGATGAATGATGTTGATCTGCTGAAACTGGTGCCGCTGTTCAGCCAGATGGATGACGCCGAGCTATCCGGGCTGCGGAGCATCATGGACGTGCAGGAATACACCAACGGCCAGGGCATCATCCACGAAGACGAGAAGGGCGACGAGTTTTATGTGCTGGTGAAAGGCAGCGCCCAGGTGCTGGTGATGGACGGCGCCGGCAACGAAGTGTTGGTGGAGGACGTGGGCCCGGGCGGGTTTTTCGGCGAGCTGTCAATGCTGACCGACGAGCCGCGCGCGGCCACGGTGCGCGCCACCGACGACACAACCACGCTGGTGCTGGAGCGGCAGGAGTTCTTCGACTTTCTGATGGCGCACCCGCACGCCGGCATCGACGTGCTGACAGTGCTCAGCCACCGGCTGAACCGCACCTCGGCCCTGCTGCGCAACACTGTCAGCAAGAACGTCAACGATATCGAGGAAGACCGGATGACAATGGGCCAGCGCATCGCCGACGCCGTGGCCAACAACATGGGCAGTTGGCGCTTCATCATCATCCAGTCCAGCATCCTAATCCTGTGGATCATATTCAATGTCGCGGGCTGGATTGGGAGATGGGACCCCTACCCCTTCATCCTGCTCAACCTGGTGCTGTCGTTCCAGGCGGGGTACGCGGCACCGTTCATCATGATGAGCCAAAACCGGCAGTCGGATAAGGACCGGCTGGCGGCCGAGATCGATCACCAGGTGAACACAAAGGCCGAGGTGGAAGTGGGGCTGCTGCTGCGCCGGCTGGACGACCTGGAGCGGCAGATGCACCGCAACCACCGCG
>JAYTFQ010000939.1:0-4703 GCA_043734225.1 Anaerolineales bacterium
ACCAGAAGACGCACGGCCCGCTGTCCCAAGTCTCGTCGGAGACGCACATGCAATCACATATTGTCCGCCTGCTGTTAGGACTTGTGCTTGTCGTCGGCACTGCCCCGCAACCAGCGCGCTCCGTCCCGGCTGCTCCGGCCGGCACGGCTGTCTGCGGCACTCTGGGCGCCAACACCAATTGGGTGCTGGTCGGCAGCCCCTACACTGTGTGTCTGAACATTGGCGTCACCGTTCCGGCGGGCAAGACGTTGACGATCGATCCGGGCGTCATCGTGCAGTTCGCCGCCTCCACTAGTACCAAGCTGCATGTTGCCGGCGCATTAGTCGCCAGCGGCACCTTGACCCAACCAGTTACATTCACAGGCGCCTCGGCCACGCCAGGCTCGTGGGGGGGACTGGCTGCTGTTGGGACGGCTATCACGCCCGCGGTCGTCAGCCTGAGCTACGTCACGCTCGACTACGGCGGCCAGTCCGGCTCGGGTAATGCCCAGTTATTTGCCGACCAGGCCGCCGTGACCATCACCCGTAGCCTGATCCAACACAGTGCCGGCCATGGCGTGTATGTTTCCATAAATGGGCGCCTCGAAGCCCATTTTGACCAGTTCGTCGGCAACGCCCAGAACGCCATCCAACTTAACCAGCCGTCCACGTCCTTGCTGCTAACCGACCTGTCGGCCAGCGCCAACGGCGCCAACGGCGTGGTTGTAGAAGGCACGGCCGCCATTCATGGGCAGCAGCACTGGACGGCGCCCGGCATCCCGTATATTGTCAATGCCCCGGTGCGTACCAGCCAGGGTGATTTCTTGACAATCGATCCGGGCAACACGCTGGAATTTAACTCGAGCGGCTATTTGAATGTCGGCGGCGGATTGAGCGCGCTGGGCACCCCCAGCCAACCGATCACCTTCACCGGGCAGACCAAAACGGCCGGTAGTTGGCTAGGCCTGTGGTTGAACGGCGGACAGGAGGCCATCGCCCAACTGGACTACGTCACTATCGAATACGGGGGCAGTGACGGCGCCAATATCAAAGTCGCCGGCGGCCGGCTGATCGTTCACCACAGCCAGATCCGCTATAGTGCGGCGGACGGCGTCCACTTTGACAGCAACTCGGGCGGCGGCAGCGTCATGGAAAGCCACATCGTCAGCAACACGCTGTATGGCATGGTCAATTCGACACCGCTGCGGCCGGTGCAGGCCAGCAACAACTGGTGGGGCGATCCCAGCGGGCCGAACTCGGACGTGGCCGCCTGCACGCCGCCGGGCCTGGGCGCCAAGGTCACAGCGGGCGTGTTTTTCCAGCCGGTGCTCACCAGCACTACAGCTACCGTCCCGTTTCCGCTCAGCAACGCGCCAATCATCAGCATGACGCCGCGCCGCTGGTTTGCGCCGGCCGACAACGTGACGAAAGTTTACTTTGACATCACTGTCCGCGATGGCGATGGCTATCCCCTGTCTGGGCGCGCGGTGCAGCTCAGCACGTCTTTGGGCCATGCCACCTCCGGCGGCATCACCGATCAATACGGCAAGACCCTGGCCTATCTCACCTCCAGCAGCGTGGGCGATGCCGATGTGTTCGCCGGGCTGACGACGTCTGGCTGCGAGGGCTACCTGCCGACGGAGGCCAAGGTCACCTTCACCCCGCCGCTCAACATCACCAATCTTTTCCCCGACTCGCCGGCTTCGTACTTTGACGGCAACATCGGCGTCTCGCCGCTGCCGGTAACGGTCGGCATCCCCACCCAGTTGAGCGCCAAACTCACCAATCCCCTCACGGTGCCCATCACGGTCGACGTCTCGTTCGGTTTTGCCCAGGCCGGCATCGGCCTGACCTTCGGGCCGATCCAAGACTATGCGGGGCAGGTCATCCCGGCCAACAGCAGCGTGACATTGTTCGCCAACTTCGTTCCGGTCGTGTCAGGCCATTACTGTGTGCAGGTGACCTACTCCATTACGGGGCTTGGTTCCGCGCTAAGTCTCCCGACGAGCAGCGGCAGCCATTCCATACAGCGCAACCTACATGCCTTTCCAGGCTCGACTGGCTCGCCGTCCAAGGGCGATGCCCTGGATCGGACGCGCGCAGCCCTTGATTTTATGCACACGTATATCGACCAGGCCTTCGATACCGACCCGCTCTTCGTGCCGCTGGAGTTGTTCGACCGGGGCATCTACTTGGCGCTTAACTATGCCAGTATTATCTCGGGTGCTTTGGTTGGCGATCCACCGCGGCAAGACTACAAGCAACTCGACACCCCCCACAAGCTCCAACTGCCGCCCGTGCAGCCTGGCGGCGGGCTGTCGCCCGCGCGCGCGGCCGCCCTCAACGCGCTGGAAGACGCGCTGGCAGAGGCCAATGCAGATGGGCGGGCGGCGGTCACCGCGCTCGACCGCTCGGGCGGCGCCGCGGAGGCCGGGAATTTGCAGTGGGAGTCCCTGCAGGCGGCGGCGGTGATCGACTATAACCGGCTCATGGGCACGGCCCTCATCAGCGCCTCGCAGCGAATTGACAATCTCTTGAATGTCGAGGCCGGCGAGGGCCTCACGTCGGTGGTGATCTCGACCTCGGATGTGATCAGCGTGCAGCAACATTTGGCAGTGGGGTTCAACGCGCAGCAAATTTCTGACGCGCACGCGGTTGGGTTGACGGATGCCGACCTGGAAGGCATCCGGCAGCAAATTCTGGCCGCCAAACCGGCAGACGTCGCCGGCGACATGGTGCCCAGGCTGCGGCGAGTGAGCGCCGAGTTCTTCGCGTTGGGGAATATCTTGCTGCACCCATATGCCTTTAGTCCGGGCTTCTCCGTGACCGGCCACGCCGGAATGCAACTGCCCAGGGACGGCGCCCTGGCCGCGCCGGCCACGGGCAATAGCATGGCCCAACTCTTCAATTCCGTCTCGACTATCCAGCTCGCCAACCCGCTCACATCCACCGCGCTGATCGATGTGAAGACGCGGCGGATCGATCTACCGGGCGATTGGGCGGTCGAGGTCTCGCCGGCGCAGATCAGCCTGGCGCCGGGTCAGCAGACAACCGTGACGGTCCGCGTATTTGCTGGCGCGCCGGTGCCGCAGGGGACCATGCCCAGCGTGGCGGTCGAGGGCTACGCCGGGACGCAATTGTTGGGCGGCGTGGTCGTCAATATCCTGGTGCCCAATTATGTGGCATTCGATGGCAAGCTGCATCTTTATTTGCCAGTGGTGAGGCGATAACAGTCCACTCGCGCATGGTCAGCGAGCGGCCCGGCGGTTGAACTTTCTCACTAGCGGAGTTCAAGTGCTGCTAGCACACTGGCCGGTGGCAGGATGGGGACATATTCAACATCCCTACCAGTGGGGCAAGTGTGACCCGCCCGCGACGGTACCGGTGGCCGCGGTGGGCGGCCGCCAATACGGCTCGGGACATGCTCAGCGCGCCGCTTGGACGACCGCAGCTGTCCATTGCCTACTAGTCGGGCTTTTTCAGCGGACCCCTAGTACTCTGTCAATGCAAATAGTTGTTCATCGCCCGGCGAGGCCCATCCCCTACGGGGCGCTGCGCGTCGCGCGCCAGCGCCGCTTTTGGAACGGGTACGCGCGTTCGCGTCAAAGGTGACAGTCAGTTTTTTGGGTTGCCACAGTACCAATTCCGCCCTGCGGCGGATTAGTTCACCCAAAGGCATGTGCGCGAAAATCGGCCACAAAGGCTACCACCCAACAATCCGGTTTTATCCGAATTTGTCCGTGTGACACCTGCACTTGCAACGGCGGCAAGTGCAGGTGCAAGTGTCCGTGTAACAAGATTTAAGGTTTGGCCCTCTACCTGCCCAAGTGCTTGTCCAGAATCGCCATCTGCGGGCGGTCGGCGCCGTTTGTGGGCTCGAGGGTGAACAGATACTCGCCCCATTTGGGGCCGGCGGCCCAATAGGTCCAGCCGAGCCAGACGCTGGTGTTGTGATCAATGAAGCCGAGCATGTCGTCCAGGGCGGCGTAGCACAGGTCGTTGCGGGCGCCGCCAAACTCGCCCAGGAAGGCCTGGCGGTGGTTCTGCTTGAGCCAGGCGGTGACGCTGGCCAGGCGCTCGGAGCCGATGGTTTTGCTCACGCAGGTTTCGTTGGTGCCGGAGGAGTCGCTGTCGAGGTATTGGTGCAAATCAAAGGCGTAGTGGTTGAGCGGGTCCACCACGCCCAGCATGACAGTGGCGTTGGAGGTGCCGTACCAGGTGTCGTCCCAACTGTGCGCGCCGGTCCAGCCGTTACCAGGCACCAGCAGCAGGTTGGTGGCGCCGGTCTGGCGGATGGCGGCGATGGCGGTGTTGGCGTCGGCCAGCCACAGCTCGGTGCTCATGGTATTCGGCTCGTTCATCAGGCCGAAGATCACGCGCGGGTTATCTTTGTAGCGCGCGGCCAGCCTGCTCCACAAGTCGGCCAGGGCGGCGGCGGGCACGTCGGCGCCAACGACCTTGTTGTAGTAGCGGGCGTAGTTGTGCGGGTCGAGGATGACGCGCGCGCGTGCGCCGGTGGCATAGTTCACCACATCATCCAGCCGGGCTAGCTCGTCCGCCTGCAGGGCGCCCATGGCCGTGAGCTGGAGATTCTCCCAATTGAACGGCAGCCGAAAGACATTCATGCCCGTGCCCACGAAGTAATCGACCTCGGCGTGGGTGGGATAGAAGTAATCGACGCCGAAAGTGCCGGGGCGGTGATCCAGCGGCGCGAAGTCGGCGCC
>JAYTFQ010000940.1:0-2563 GCA_043734225.1 Anaerolineales bacterium
ACCCCCCAATTGCGGACCACCCCGTCCCTGGCGGCTTAAACATCGTTGATGGCCTTGGTCGCCATTGAATATCCACGCCGCTAACGGGAGCCAGGGGCCGGGCGCGCACGGCCGAAAGTAACAGGCGACGAATGACCGCGTTGCGCGACGAACGACGAATGGAGTCGCTCGCTCACCTGTCGCCCCGCACTGGCCTGCTTGCATCTGCGCAAACCGAGAATGTAAAGGCATCGTCCACGCAGGCTGCGTGCGCGCCCGAAACGCAGCGTACGGAGTGGACGACCGGCCACGGCCCGTACCCCACCAGCGCCGAATTCATTCGGTTGGCTCTGCCCGGACGACCGCCCATACGCCGACGCGCTTGAATGGCCGCACAAGCGAGATTAAAAGGCATCGTCCACGCAGGTGGGCGACCGGCCGTAGGCCACCAGCGCCGAATTCATTCGGTTTGCTCTGCACGGGCTCTGCGCGGGCTCTGCCCCGAGGACCGCCCGCCGGCCCGCCCCTGGCCGCAGGCCACCAGCGCCGAATTCATTCGGTTTGCTCTGCGCGGACTCTTCGCGGGCTCTGCCCGGACTCTTCGCGGGCTCTGCCCGGACTCTTCGCCCACGACCGCCCTCCGCCCCGCCCCTGGCCGCGAATTCCATTCCCCCGGCTTCGCTTTGATCCCAATTCGCGCACATCGCCCCTCTGGTTTATAGTTGCCCCGCAACCAAAACCTGATCCGTCCCAGCCGTCGGCCACTGGCTCGCTGCCTTCTGCTCGCTTTGCGTGCCGCCTGCCTAGTGCCTTCTGCTTTCTGCTCGCTTTGCGTGCCGCCTGCCCACTTCCCTATGCCTACCGTCACCCATCGTCATTCCTCTCGCCCAGCGGTCTTTCGTCTGCTGTCCCTTCTCGCCATTCTCGGCCTCACGGCCGGCAGCCTCGCCGCCGCGGCCAGCTTCACCGCCGCCGCCAGCCTCCCGGCCGCCAACGCGCCAAATATCCTCAACGCCGCCGGTACACCTTCCGCCACATCCAAGGCCGCCCCCGGCACCGCTGCCCCCGGCGGCCTCATCACCGGCACGGCCGCTGTCTCGCCCACAGCGACCCTTGTCCCCCCCAGCGCGCCGCCGGCCGTCACCGTCACCCTGGCGCCGCCCACGCCCACCGCCGTCTACCCGCCCATCGCCAAAACCAGCGGCGTGCCGCGCTTTGAGGCCGGCGCCTGTGACTTCATCGACCTGCCCGCCGGCGCAGTGGATAGCAAAGACATCAAGTGCGGCATGCTGATTGTGCCCGAAGAGCACGCCGACCCCGGCAGCCCCACCATCCAGTTGGCCGTCGTCATCCTGCCCGCCCAGGCCATCCGCCCGCAGGCCGACCCCATCCTCTTCAACCAGGGCGGCCCCGGCTACGGCTCCATCGACACCTACCTGCCCCTGCTCTACAAGAGCACCTTCCGCGCCCGCCGCGACGTGGTCCTCTTCGACCAGCGCGGCACCGGCCATTCCAACCCGGCCCTCTCCTGCCCAGAAGTCATTGCCGAAGCCATTGCCACCCTGAACCAAAACCTCAGCGTGGCCGACGCCAACGCCAAGAGCAACGCCGCCACCCTGGCCTGCCGCGAGCGGCTAGTGCTGGCCGGCGTCAACCTCTCCGCCTACAACAGCCAGGAAAGCGCCGCCGACATCGAAGACCTGCGCATCGCCCTCGGCTACCGCCAGCTCAACCTGTACGGCGTCTCCTATGGCTCGCTGCTGGTGCTCGACACCCTGCGCGCCTTCCCCGGCAGCGTCCGCAGCGCCATCATCGACGGCGTCGTCCCGCCGCAGATCAACGCCAACACCGCCGCCCCCATCAGCCAGGACCGCGCCTTCAAGGAGCTGTTCAAGGCCTGCGCCGCCGACGCCGTCTGCAACACCGCTTACCCCAGCCTGGAAGACACTTTCTATAACGTGGTTGCCAAGCTGGATTCCAACCCGGCCGACATTCACGTCATCGACCCCTCCAACGGCACACGCTATCCGGCCGTGCTCAACGGCGACGGCTTTATCAACGTCATCTTCCAGGCCATGTATGAGAGCGACCTGGTGCCCGCCATGCCCGAGCTGATCCATCGCGCCAACAACGGCGACTTCACCGCCCTCGAGCCGATCGTGTCCCTTATCAGCCTCGACCCCAACTTCAAGGCCGGCATGTATTGGTCCGTCATCTGCGCCGAAGACGCCGACTTCAACCCGGCCAGCCTCACCTACCCCAACGTCCGGCCCGAGTTGGCCCGCAACCAGGCCGCCAACAACCAATCCATCCAGGCGCTGTGCGCGGCCTGGAAGGTACGCGACCTGGCCCCTGTGCTCGGCGCGCCCGTCAGCAGCACCGTGCCCACCCTCATCCTCAACGGCCGCTTCGACCCCATCACCCCGCCTTCCAACGGCCTGCTCGCCGGCCAGACCCTCAGCAACAGCACCGTCATCACCGTGCCCACCACCGCCCACGGCGCCTTCCCGGCCGGCGGCCCGTGCATCACCCAGATCATGGATACCTTTGTGGCCAGCCCGCAGTTGGCTGTGGATACGCGCTG
>JAYTFQ010000941.1:0-4218 GCA_043734225.1 Anaerolineales bacterium
GGCTGGAAGTATCGGCCCGGCTGGCCGTCGAAGACGGCGAGAAGGTGCTGTATGTCAAAGTCAAAGTGATGGGCCAACGCGAACACCGTTTGTCGGAAGTCTCGGCAATTTCAATGACGTGCTGATGGAACAATTGGCGGATAAGGGGAATGGCAACTACGCCTACATCGACAGCATCGAGCAGGCACAAAAGCTGTTCGTGGACCAGCTTACCTCCACCCTGCAAGTCATTGCCTACGACGCCAAGGTACAGGTGGACTTTAATCCAGACGTGGTGGACCGCTACCGGCTCATCGGCTACGAGAACCGCGCCGTGGCCGATCCCAACTTCCGCAATAACGCCGTGGGCGGCGGCGAGATGGGTGCCGGCCACACCTCCACCGCGCTGTATGCCGTCATCCTCAAGCCCGGCGTGCAAGGCCGCCTGGCCACCGTGCAAATGCGCTGGGCCGACCCGCAGACGCGCGAGGTGCGCGAGATCAACGGCAATTTCAACACATTCGACCTGGCCCCCACCTTCGACGCTGCCTCGCCCCGCTACCAGTTGGCGGTCACCGTCGCCCAGTTCGCGGACCTGCTGCGCCACAGCCCCTGGGCCGACCCGCGCAGCCTGCCCGCCGTTGCCAACCAGGCCAACCGCCTGGCCCAAACCAACCTGTCGGGCGATCCAGATGTAGCCCAGTTCGCCAGCCTGGCCGCGCGCACGCTCAGCATGGGCGGCTCCAACTGAAACCCCGGCCATTGATCTGCTCGACCATAAACGAAAGCCGGTGGGCAGTCGATGAAATCGACCGCTCACCAGCTTTCATTTTTTCCAAAAACATTCTCTTCGAACTACATCAGAGTGATTTGGCCATGTGCACCAAGGCGGTGCCCCCAATCGGCTCGTGCCCGGTTTCCTTATAGCCCAGCCGCTGAAACAGCGCAAAGTTCTCGACCACATGCTCGTTGGTGTACAGGCGAATGCGCTGATAGCCCGCTGCCTGCGCCTGCGCTTCGGCCAAAGCCAGCAAGCGCCGCCCCAATCCGCGCTTTTGGTAATCCGGGTCTACCGCCACACTGTAAATCAGCATCGCGTCTGGCTCGGCCATCAGCACCAACACACCCGCTAGCTGCTCACCCAAGCAAGCCACCCACATCGGATGCTCGGCGATGACCCAGCGATAGTTGTCCGTCATCGGCCGCGGCTGGCGACCAATCCGCGCAATGTATTTGCTGTAGGCCGCCGCTGGTAATGGCCGTCACGGCCACGGCGTCGTCCAGTGTTGCTTGGCGAATATGGATCGGATCGACCGCAGCCGTCATAGCCCTACGGCAATCTCGTAACCAGCATGTCTTTCCAGCGCACCTCAGCCGGCGCGTGACCAAAAGTCGCCACCGAGAAACCAACCAACCCGCCTGGCAGCGTTGGGTCATGCGCAACCGCCACTTGCTGCCCATCGACGTACAGGACCAGCCGGCCATCCGCGCCGCAATCGGCCCCCAACCGATATGCCTGGCCTCCGGGCGTGATCCGCACCGAGCGCAGCCAGCCGCCCTGGTCATCGCTGAGCACCGCCGTCGTGCCGCCCGACCGCTTCAGGATCTGGTAGTAACCATTCTCGGTGATGGCCAACACGTCGAAGTGGCTTTCATCCACATAACCGCATAGCAGGCCAAAGCCGATATCGTTGGCCTGTCCAGTGCTGCCGGCGGTCACCTCCACATGATAGTTGCTCAGCACGCCCCCCGCGGCCGCGGTCGACCACACCGCCCAATTAGGGATTGAGACCCGCAGCACATAGTCGCCCTGGTCATAACTCGCTGCCCCACCCGCGCCCGCCGCCACTGCCCATTTTCCGGCCTCTGTGCTGAAGTCGTCCTGAAACAGCACTTGCGGCGTTCCCACCGGCCGGGCCGGCGTGTGCGTTGCCACCAGGAATGGCAGCGCCAGCGCGCCGGTCACAATCGACGTCGCGCCCAATGTCAGGCACAAGAGCAGTGCCACGACCCCGGCGGCCAGCCAGAGGCCTCTGCCGCCCCGATGCGCAGATTCCACGGCCGCGGCGCCCGCTCGCGGCGCGCCAGCCTGGGCGGATGGGTTACTTAGGCCTGCCCTGACGGCTGCGGGCTCCGCTCGAACAGCCGCGGCCGCTGTGCCGCCCCCCATCGCTACTACGTCGCTGGGCGCATTAACAGTAAAAGGTCCCGCAGCGGTCAGCGACGGCGCTGGTGCCGGCTCGTCATCAATCACGGTCGCCGCCGACGGCCCGCCGCGGCCCGCCGTGGGTTCCTTGGTTTCGGTCCGGCTGGGCGTGGCGGTTCTAAAATTCCGCAGCGCCTCCATCAGTTGATGCGCAGATTGAAAACGCTGGTCCGGCGCCTTGGCCAAAGAGCGTTCAACCACCTGGATCAGTCCCACCGGCATATCCGGGGCGATGTGCCTCAGGTCCGGCGGCGGCTCATTCAGATGTTTCATCATCACGCTCATGGCCGAATCCCCGGTAAACGGTGGCCGGCCAGCCAGCATCTCAAACAGGCTGGCACCCAGCGCATAAATGTCCGATTGCGGGCTGGGCGGCTCGCCGCGCACCAGCTCCGGCGCAATGTAAAACGCTGTGCCGACAACGGCGCCCGTAGCGGTGTGCTGGGTGGCGCCCATGATCTTGGCCACGCCAAAATCCATCAGCACCGTCCGGCCACGCTCGCCCAGCATAATGTTTGCCGGTTTGATATCGCGGTGGATCAGGCCTTTTTCGTGGGCATAGTCCATCGCGTCCGCGACGTCGGCGGCCACTGCCGCCGCTTGCTCAGTCGGCAGCCGTTGGCCATCGCCCACCAGCCGCCGCAACCGCCGGTCCAGGCTTTCACCGCCAATCAGCTCCAGCACCATGTAATAGGTGTCGTCGTCGCGGTTGAAATCGTAGACCTGAATGATGTTCGCATGATGCAGCTGCGCCACCGCCGAGGCCTCGACCTCAAATCGCCGAACGAATTCAGGGTCGCCCGTCAGGTGCGAATGAATCAGCTTCACGGCCACCGCGCGATGCAAATTCGCGTCGGTGGCGGTGTACACCGCCGACATGCCGCCCTGCCCCAGCAAGGCTTCCAGCCGATACCGGCCGCCTAATTGTTTTCCGATCCAGCCTGGTTCAGTCATCTGTAAATGGGCGACCGTTTTAGCCCGGCAATTCGCGGGTCAGCTCCAATTTGAGCCGCATCTTCACGTCGTTATCCACAAACAAGCTGCCATGATACTGCCGCACCGGGTGAATTTCAGTGCCCGGCAGCACCGAACTGAGCTTGGGAATGGTGCTGTCCCCATCCGGCTCCGCTATCAGCTTGAATTGGCTCAGCACATCGCCCAGTCCATGCCGCAGCTTGAGGCCGGTGATGGTCTCCAGCCCATAGCCAAAGATTGAGACGGCCGGCACGCTGGAGTGGTGCCCCAGTTCACGCCGGAAGTCGCGCGCCGCCGCGATCAGCGGACGCTGGGCTTCGGTCAGCCAGGCATCCATCGCAAACAGGTCATAGCGTTTGCCGTCCTGGTCAACCGCGCATGGATAAGTGGGCAGGATTTGGTAGCTGGAGAAAAAGGTGGCCATGACATCCCGCAGTCGATCGCCCATCAAGCCAAACGGCAGCAGATTCGGACCCAAAACCAGGCTGGCCGCCGCCTTTGGCACGCCCTGATGCGGGCCGCCCATCAAAATCAATCGCTCCACCCGCCGTTGGCCGCCTAGTCGTTCCACATAAAACCGGCTGACCAGTGTGCCCAGGCTGTGGCCAATAATCGTCACGGGCGCCGGCGGGTCCCAGGCTTCAATCCGCTCCCCCAGTCGCCGGGCCGATTGGCGCACGTCCTGCCGCCAATCATACGGAAATTCCAGCAGATCGTTGCCGCGCTCGTAGCCCAGCTCTTCCACCAGATAATCGCCCAGGCGGTTGTATTGATCCAACTTAATCAGGTTGGGCACAATCACGACTTCCTGCACCAGCCCGCGCGGCTCCAGCGGGGTCTTATCCGGCAGTTGGTACAGTTCCGGGTTTCGAAACAGATGTTTGACGTCTGGCCAGACCTTTTCGCTGCCCAGGAAAAGCTCCGAACCCATCACACCTGGCACAATGACTACCGGCCGGCGCGGCTGATGGGGCAAGCTGGTCAGCGTATCCAGCGCGGTCAGCGCCGCGTTGCCAAAGCCGCCTTTGAACACGAATGTCACCGGCCCGGTCCGAAAG
>JAYTFQ010000942.1:0-2058 GCA_043734225.1 Anaerolineales bacterium
TGGCGCCGGACCGGGTGGAGGTGGCGCTGGCGGCCCCGGCTGCCAGCCGGCGCGCCATTGAAGCGGCCGCGGCGCTGGCCCTGGCGGAATTATGGCAGCGCGTCGGCGTCCAGGCGCCTCAATTGAATTTCATTGAAGGCGGCCAGCCGGAGCTGAACGGCAAGAAGTTTAAGCGCGTGGAGCGGCTGATGCCAAAACCGGATTAGCGGTAGAAGAATGGCTTGCGCGCAGACCGGGGCAAGAGGCTGTTCACGTGGCGGCTTGACCTTCGTCGTTCGTCCTTCGTCGTTCGTCTTTCGTCGGCTGGATGGCCCGGAAGCCCAGCGCCTGCAGCGCCACAAAACCATACAGCACCGGCAGCCACAGGGTGAGGCCGCGGAAGGCCAGGCTGACGATGAGGGCGGCGCCAGCGTTCAGGCCGAGCGAGGTCAGCACGATGGCCACCCCGCCCTCGACCACGCCCAGGCCGAGCGGGGTGGGCGAGACCACTGTGTACAGGCCGGCCATGCCCAGGCCGGCCAGCACGGTGGCCGGATAGGCATGCTGGCCGAAAGCGCGCAGCAGCACCGCCAGCACGATGGCCAGCAGCGCCTGGCTGAGCAGCCCATAGATGAACAGGATCAATTGCGCGCGCGGGCCGTTCTGGCGCATACTATCCAAACCGCCGGCGGCATTGTGGCAGGCCTGATGAACGCGCTCCATGGCAACTAACTCGCGGCGCAGCAAGCGGCGGCTGAGCCGGTTGAGGCGCTCGGCCAGCCAGAGCGCGGCGCGCTCGAGCCGGGCCGGGGAGCGCATGGCCAACAGCAGCACGACGTATTGCCCCAAACCCAAGGCGAAGAGGGGCAAGGCCGGCAGCCATTCCAGCGGATGGAGCACGCCGCGCGTGGCCAGCGCCAGCAGGGCCAAGGCAATGGAAGCGGTCAGCCCCAGGTATTGAAAGACGGCAAAGACGGCCACCGCCACTGCCGTGCGCTCTGGCGGGGCCGTGTGGCGGCGGGCATTGGCCAGAAACAGGGCAAAGGTGCTGAGATTGGCGGACGGCAGGGCAATGAGGACAAAGTTGTTGGCGGCCACGACCGGCAGCATGGATAATAGGCTCTGCTGCACACCCACCGCGCGATGCGCGGCGCGAAACTGGGCTGCCTGGGCCACCTGCCAGGCCAGCACCAACAGCACGCCCAGACCAATCCAGAGGGGATGGCCGCTCGCCAGGACGCGAGCGAAATCTTCCAGGTGACTAACCTGCGTGGCGAGGAACAGCGTGGCCAGCAGCAAGATCACAATTAATAGTATTTGAGTACGCTTCACCTTAACAAACCCTCTACCGCAACCAGGGCCGCGGGTGGGTCAGTCCCCGGCCAAACGGATCGCAAAAACTATATCACAGTGCCCTCGTCCACTCGTGCATTGCCCAATCCGCTGACGGCGCTGCGGCTGCTGCTGCTGCCGGCCTTGTGGGCGCTGGCCCTGGCGCGCCAGCCGGTGTGGCTGGCCGCCGGGTTGGCCGCCGCCGTGCTGACGGATGTGTTGGACGGGCGGCTGGCCAAACGCTGGCCGCGCTTCGCCGACGGGCGCTTCGATGCGCTGGCCGACAAACTGCTGACCTTTTCGGTGGCGCTGTGGCTGGTGCGGCTGCGGCCGGAGATTTTCAGCGAGCATCCCTGGCTGCTGTTGGCCACCACGCTGGTGTATGCCGCCGATCTGATCTTTGGCTGGATCAAGTTCAAGCGCGTGCCCGGCCTGCACCTGCACCTGGGCAAGCTGGGCGGCGCGCTGCAAGCGATCTTTGTGCTACAGGCGCTGCTCTCCGGCGGTTACAGCCCGGTGCTGCTTTACCTGGCGTTGGGGGTGTTCATCGTCGCGTCCGCTGAAGAGTTGGCAATATTGGTCACGCACAACGAAGTGGACGAGGAAAAGGTGCGCTCCATTCTGCCGTATCTGCTGGCGCGCTGGAGGCCAAACCGCTTACCAGCTATCAGCGGGAGTTTAGTCGCGGACGCTCTCCCTCACGCCTGCCCAGAACACCCCGCCCAGCAGAACGCGGGACTGGGTCAG
>JAYTFQ010000943.1:0-4111 GCA_043734225.1 Anaerolineales bacterium
GGATGGCAGCCATGACTTTTGGTTAGATTCCGGTTGTATCTGGCACAGAACGTGCTATCATCGCCTCTATGTTTGTTCCCGTCTACCGCCTGGCAGACCGCCTGGGGCGCGTAGCCATTAAATCAGGCCTAAAACTGGGGGCAGCGGTGGGCCAGCCGGCGCGCGGCACCCCCGGCCGAGCCGCCGCGCGCCGGCCCGCTTTGCAGTTAATGGTCACACCCCGGCAGTTGCCGGCGCTGACGCTGCTGCTGCTGGCGGGCGTGGCGTTTGTGGTCGGCGCGACCCTGGTGGTCGAGCGCCTGTACGCGCCGGCGGCAACCGCCGCCTTGCCGGCTGTGACAGTGGTGGTGACCGCGCCGCCCATGTCCACGCCGCCACCCATCCCCACCGCCATGCCGGGCACCACCAGCCCCAGCGACGTCAACCAGATCCTGGCCATCAGTGCCAACATCAACCCAGCCCCGGTGGGCCCGACGGTGACGGCACCGGCCAACCCGCTGACGCTGGGCGGCACCCTGTATTATGCCTATCGGCACGCCGGCCACACCAACCTGTGGGCGCAGGTGCTGGGCGAAACCAGCCCGGTGCGGCTGACCGCGGGGCCGTGGGACGACCGCGACCCGGCCATCAGCCCGGACGGCAAACAACTGGCTTTTGCCTCGCACCGCGACGGCAGCTGGAACCTGTATGTTCTCGACCTGACAACCGGCGACACGCGCACGCTGACCACGGGCAATGCCTTCAAAGCCAATCCGTATTGGAGCCCGGACGGGCAATACCTGGTCTTTGAGCTATACCGCAACGACAACCTGGACATTGCCATTATTCCGGCCAAGGGCGGCGACCTTATCCCGCTGACGGCCGACGCCGCGGCCGATTACGAGCCGGCCTGGTCGCCGGCCGGGCGCGAGATTGTGTGGGTGTCGATGCGCACCGGCACTCCGGCACTGTGGAAAATGTCGCTGGATAACCCGGACGAGAGCAAATACGTCCAACTGACCAACACCCCCAACGTGCAAGTGTCCAATCCGGCCTTTGGGACAACGGGCGACCTGGTGGCCTACACCGACGCGGCCTCGCCTTACGGAATCATTTGGGCGCATTCGGCCAAGGACCCCAACGCGCCGGCATTTGAGGCCGGGCAGGGGCTGTACCCCACCTGGTCACCGGAGGGCTCGTCGCTGGCCTCGGTGGCGGTGCAGGAAAACGGCACGGACCTCGTGCTGGCAGCGCCGCTGGGCCAAAAGGGGCTGACGCAGATCGCCTTCCGGGCCGAGGCCGGCCGCATTCGCGGGCTGGCGTGGTCGAGCGGCCACCAGGTGGACAGCCTGCCGGCGGCGCTGGCGCAACTGTCGCAGGTAGGTGACGCGCCGCCGTGGTCGGAGGAGATCACCAACCCGCAGCCGGCCGGCAGCGATCCGCCCTTTACCCTGGTGCCCATCCCCAACCTGACGGCCGCCAACCCGGAACTCTCGGACCGGGTGGACGAGGCCTTTAATGGCCTGCGGCAGACGACCGCCCACGCCATTGGCTGGGACTTTCTGAACACGCTGGACAACGCCGCGATCGATATCAACGCGCCGCCGCCGCCGTCGCTGGACTTCAATTCTTGGCTGAAGACCGGCCGCGCCTTTGATGTTGCCCAGGCAGCGGAACAGTTTGGCTGGGTGAAGATCGACCGGGAGGACTTCGGCTTCCACACCTTCTGGCGGGTGTGGCTTTTGGCGGCGGTGCAGGACGGAACGGACGGCGAGCCGCTGCGCCTGCCGCCGTGGAACCTGGCGGCGCGCTATTCAGGACGGCCGCAGCCGTATGACGCGGGCGGCGAATTTGCCGGGGTGCTGCCGCCGGGCTACTTTTTGGATTTCACCACGCTGGCCGACGATTACGGCTGGAGCCGAGTGCAGGCCGAAAGCAACTGGCGCCAGTTCTACCCGGGCATCATGTATTGGCGCTTTGAGCACCGCGACGGGCTGGATTGGCTGGCGGCCATGCGCGAGGTCTATTCGGCGCAGGCGGTGGCCACGCGCACGCCGGTGCCTTCGCCGACTGACACGCCGACAGTGACCCAGACGTCGACCAAGACCATTACGCCGACACGGCTGCCGACGCGCACGCCGACCGTTACGGCCTCGCGCCGGCCGACCATCACGCTGACGCCGAGCCCGACGCACTGGCCGACGATTACGCTGACGCCTTCGAAGACGCCGCGGCCGACGGCCACACCCAGCGGGACGTGGTACACCGCGACGCCGACCGTGGGAGCGCCCCTCCCGGCGCTGCTGCCGTGAACAAACGCCTGGGAGCGCTGAGCCGCGTGAGCGACGCGGTGGGGGCGGCCGTGCTGTGCCTGGCTCTGGCTGCCTGCCAGGCGGCGACGCCTGGCGGGCTGGGGGCGCCCAGCCTGCCGCCGCCAACGGGCACCAACAGCCCGACCGCGCCGGCCGGGCCGGTGACGGGCACGCCCACGCCGGCGGCGGATGAAGTGGTACAGCCGGTGGCGCAGGACGCCATCTCAGCGGCGGCCACGGCCGGCGTGACCGCGCCGCCGGGCTTTCAGACGCCGTCCAACACCGGCGCCGAGCGGCTGGTGCAGCCGACGGCGGTGCAGCCGCTGCAGTTTGTGTTCCCGACCCCGATTGCATACGCCGCGCCGTCCAACTGGCGGCCACCGGTGCTGAGCGTGCCGCTGGCGGTGCGCCCGCAGGACCACTTCTGGTTCGCGCGCCCAATCGCCAGCGACAGTGTGAATTACCCGCTGGGCACCTATCGCTATGGCTCAAACTATTTCGGGCAGATGAACGTGCACGCCGGGATCGACATTGACGCGCCGCTGCTGACGCCGGTGCTGGCGGCCGGGCCGGGGCGGGTGGTGTGGGCGGGGTATGGGCTGTTCAACTTTCAATTTGGGCGGCTGGATGACCCGTATGGGAATGCGGTGTCGATCCTGCACGACTTTGGCTTCAACAACCAGCCGCTGTATACGGTGTATGCGCACATGACGGCGCATAACGTCTTTGTGGGGCAGGATGTGAAGACGGGCGACGTGATCGGCTGGATCGGCAGCACCGGCAACTCCACCGGCCCGCACCTGCACTTTGAGGTGCGCGAGGGCACCAACGGTTACTTCAACACGCGCAACCCGGAGCTGTGGATCGCGCCGTACGCCGGCTGGGGGGTGCTGGCCGGGCGGCTGGTGAGCAGCGGCGGCAATCCGGTGAACGCGGCCAAGATCGACATCTATGACGCGGGCAATACGCTGGTGCACACCATTTCCACGTATGGCCCACGCATCGCCCACCCGGATGACGCCTGGCAAGAAAACTTCGTCATCTCCGACTTGCCGGCGGGCGGGTATTACCTGGTGGCCAGCATCGCCAAGAGCAGCACGGAGACGGATACGGTGTCGGGCGAAGTGAAAGTGATCGCTGGCCAGACGAATTACATCATCCTGCAACAAAGCGCCGGCGTGGTGGGCAACGATGCGCTGGACATCGTCCAGCCGCCGGCCTTCCTGCCTACCTTCACGCCCTCGTTTACGCCGACCCCAAGGGACACGCCGACGCCGACCAATACCCGCACCCCGCGGCCGACGCCCACGGCCACCGCCACCTGGCGGCGGCTGCCGACGTTTACGCCCGCGCGGTAGCCGCCGCGATAGCGGTGAAGCTGAGCCAGCCAGTGCCCCTACCTTTTTTCATGTGGCGGGTGTGGCGGGTGTGGCGGGAGCGCCTAAAACAAGGCAAATGGTGTAAAATCATGTGGCTTTAAGCCCCAACACATGTGGCTTTAAGGCCCAACACTTGTGGCTTTAAGACCAACACAGATGGCGGGCGACATAATGCGGTAGGTCAGCGCCTACGAGTAGGGGTATCTGTTTTCGTCTGGCAGTAGTGGCAGTAGTGGCTTTTCGGCCAAAAACCGCAAAAAGCAGTGGCAGCGGCTGCCAGATGATTCACCGCGTAGCGCCCGGCGCTGACGCAGGTTGGGTCGCCTGGACCACTTTCGCCGTAATGTCACTCCAGATCGGCCCGGCTGGCGTGGCGACCTTAATGCTACAACGTTATCAAAGAAATCAAAGGGGGGTTAGCCGAATTGGATGCCGTGGCCC
>JAYTFQ010000944.1:0-1565 GCA_043734225.1 Anaerolineales bacterium
CTTCTTTCTTCATTTTTGCCGTAAAAACCACTTGTGCCATGCCCGAAGGGTATGCCACTTCAAAACGGGTACCCCTACCCACGCAGGACCAGAGCGGCCGTGACGCGGCCAAATCGGGGCGCGCTTCGCCACCAAAGGCGAAATACACCCAAATCAAATCACTAGTCTCATTGCCCCCCATCACCGCGCATGGTAGAATTTGGGGTGGGTTACCAGGTGCCAGCAGCGCACACTCATGCTGGACCGGTCGAGCCGCAAACACTCGCACTGCCAGGGTGCGCCGGGAAGATCCGGCGGAGGCAAGCCGTGTTCAATCTCTTCAATAATAAGAAACCTAAGGTAATGGGGCCATTTCTGGTCAACGAGCAGACGGCGTATCGTTTTCCCGATCTGCCCAAAATGCCCGAAACGCAGCTCACTATGCTGGTGCCGGCCCGCGCCTGGCAGCGCTTGGCCGAATATATCTCCGAGTATGAGTCCATCGGCCTGGCCGGGCGCTTTGGCGCCGAGCCGGGCGATTATGAATGGGAGTGGGTGGCCGACCCGGAGGCCATCCGCTGGTGGCGCCGCGCCTCCGGCGGCCAGGAATCCTTGTTTGGCATGGCGCTGGCCGTGCGCCGCAATGACGTGGTGGAGCTGTACGGCCTGGTGGAGGTGGACGAGAATAGCCCGCACTGGAGCGAGGTGATTCCGGAGGAAGCGGCCAATGGCATGCCCGGCCGGGCCAAGTTGGCGGCGCGCGCGCCCGGGCAGCGCGGCACCGAGCAGGAGATTTTGGGTTGGTTGTATCGGGAATATTTTCGCAAGAAAGGCATGCTGACGCTGGACCTGACCGGCCAGCCGGCGCTGCGCCGCGGCACCATCCGCGAGGTGGAGCGCTTTCGCGACGCGATCAATGGTTTGCTCGATCGCGCCAGCCAGGTCAAGCTGGCCTCTGAAACGCACTGATGGTGAGTGAATGATACGGTCTTTCGACTGGCGCGATGTTGGCCTGGTGAAGACTCTGGCCGACAGCGGCGTCTGTCTGGATTCTGAAACGGGCCTGACCCAGGGCAATCACCCGCTGCAGCAAGCGCTGCTGTCGTACTTGATGCCCATGGCCGGCGCGCCCACGCTCATCTGGCGCGCCGATGGCGACCACACGGCCGTTTTTGGACAACTGAGCCACCGCCAGGGCGATAACCACGCCCGCGTGCTGTACATGGCCCCGCTGGCCGAGGCCAGCACCGATGGTTGGCTGCATTTGATCGAGCGGCTGGCGGTGGAGGCCGGCGAGCGTCGGGCCCAGAACCTGATCGCGGAAGTGGACGAGAAGAGCCCCGAGTCTGAGGCCCTGCGCCTGGCGGGTTTTGCCATCTATGCCCGCCAAACCCTGTGGAAGCTGGCCTCACGCGAGGCGGCCACCAAGGCCAGCGAGCAAGTGGCCTTGCGGCCGGCGCTGCGGGCCGACACCATCGGGGTAAACACGCTGTACAACAATGTGGTGCCGCGCCTGGTGCAGCAGGTGGAACCCGGGCCGCAGCACATCGAGCGCGGCTATGTGCTGGAAGACGGCGATGAGTTGG
>JAYTFQ010000945.1:0-4798 GCA_043734225.1 Anaerolineales bacterium
ATCGACCGCCCGGCGACATGCGTTTTTTGGGATTTTCCTAATGATAGACAACGGCGCGTTTGCGGAACCAGGGGGTGTAGGCGCCGCGATGCAGATATAGCGCCAGCGCCATCATGGCCAGGCTGACCAGCAGCAGCACCGGCGGACGCAGCAGCGCCAGCGAGAGCAGGCCGGCGCCCAGGCAATAGGCATGAAAGGCGAACGGTACCCAGAACACCAGCGGGTCGGCCGGGCGGCCGGAGAAGCGCGGGCGCAGCGCCAGCACCACGCCCAGCGCCAGGCCGATGGTCATAAAGATGGTCGGGATGTACCACTCGGGCGGCAGCGAGACGATGAGCGAATCCATGGCCAGCAGGTCGGTGAGGCCGAGCAGGATAGCGCCCAGCGGGCCCAGCCAGCGTCCGGCCCAACTGCTGGGCCGCGCCAGCGCGCGGATGCCGACTGAGAACGAAAACACCACCCAGAACCAGGCCCAGAAATTGGCGAAGGGCACGCCAAAGAATTGCCAGGCCAGCCCGTGGCCCCAATCCCACAGCCCCAGCCGGATGGCCAGCGCATCCATGGCCAGGTCGATGTTCAGCGCCAGCAAGCCATCCAGCAGCGGCCGCACCCATTCCGGCAGGTTGGTGGCGTCGCTGAACACCCGCGCGCTGTAGATGATCACCCCCCAGCCCACGCCCACCATCAGCGGCACCTCGCCCAGCATGCTCAGGAAGCGGCCGTAGTGGTAGGCGTGCAACTGCTGGATGGTGACGGCTTCGAGCAGCACGCCGAAGATGACGCCGGCCACCAACTGCCAGGCACGCGCCGGCCCGCTGCGCAGCGCGTGGCGCAGGCAGAGCGCGAACAGCGCCACCAGGACGACTTCGAACACGACGGCGTAGGGGTTGGGCATTGAGGGACAGATTACCCCGAAAATGATATTCGTGGTGAGCGAAGCTCACCACGAATATCATTTTCGGGACGATCTCAGGCCGCTTCGATCAAATCCACGGCGGCGGTGATCCCGTCTTCGGCGTTGATCCGCGCGCTGAGGGCGGCGGCGCGCTGGCGGTAGGCGGGGTCGCCGGTGGCGGCCTGGATGGCGGCGCTGAGGTTGGCGGCGGTGAGCCGCGGGCGGGGGATGGGCCGCGGGCCGACGCCCAGACGCGCGGCGCGGGCGCCCCAATAGGGCTGGTCGGCCAGGTGCGGGATGATGACCTGCGGCACGCCGGCGCGGAAGGCAGCGCCGCTGGTGCCGGCGCCGCCATGGTGCACAACGGCGGCCATGCGCGGGAATAGCCAGTCATGCGGGGCGGCCTCCATGCTGAGCACGTTCGGCGGCAGCGCCTGGCCGGCCTGGCCGTCGCCGCCCCAGCCGGCCAGCAGCACCGCCCGCCGCCCACTGGCCACCACCGCCGCCAGCAGCAGCCGCTGCCAGGCCTCGCGCTCATGCCCGCCCATGCTGCCAAAGCCGATGCAAACCGGCGGTTCGCCGGCGGCCAGAAAATTCACCAGCGGCGTGGGCGGGGTCCAGCGGGCGGCCTCGTTCAGGAACCAATAGCCAGTGAGGCGCACACTCGGCGGCCAATCGGCGGCGGGCGGCGCTACGTGCCGGCTGTAGCCCAGCAGCACCGGCGAGCGCTGCCAGTCGGCGGCGTTCTGGCGCGCGTTCTGTGGCGGCAGGCGCAGCATTTCGCGCCGAAAGCGGTTGACCACCGCGCCAATGGTCCAAAAGATGGCCGGCTCGATCATCAGTTGGCCGAGCCAATAGTTGAGGCGGCTGTCGCGGTTGGGCAGGGGGGCGCTCATCATGGCCGGGCCGCTGCGGGTGGCCAGCAGCGGCGGCTGGAGCAGCATCAGCGCATGCCGGGCGCCCAGCGCCTGGGCCAGGCTGGGGGCGTAGCTCTGCGAGGTGAAGCTGCTGATGATCAGGTCGCTGCCCTGCACCCCCTGCCAGGCATCCTGCATCAGCGCCAGGCCGTGCTCGTCCAGCAGCCGCTTCATGATCTGCAATTGTTTCAGCGGCTGGTTGCCTTGCTCCGCCCAGTCGCGGCCGGCCTCGCTGGCCATGATGTCGGTGAAATCGACCTTGGCCGGCACCGCTGTCAGCCCATAGCCTTCGATCCAATCTTTATAGTGGGCGCTGGCCAACAGGCGCACGGCGTGGCCGCGGGCGCGCAGGGCGCCGCCCAGCGCCAGCGCCGGCTGCACGTCGCCGCGGGTGCCATAGGCGATGAGGGTGATTTGCATTGGGACTTCGACTCGGTGGCGCTTTCAGGGCGGGCCAGTAAACCGGGTGGCGCCCCAGTCGTGCATCCACTGGAGATATCGGCTCCAGGTGCCGGGCTCTTTGATGTAGGTGGACATTTCCTGATAGACGCCGCTGGCTTTCTTGGCGATCAGAGTACCCCATTTGCCATTGGGAAGCTGGCACGGGAAATACCATTCTCCGGTTTTCTGGTTCGCCCAGGTCTGGTAAGGGCCTTTCTGCTCCAGACAGGCGCGAATGTCGGCGAACTCGACATGCTTTTCCGCATGCGTGTTGTACTGCACTTTATGGCCGGATGGCCAGGTGACATAAGCGGCGCGGCTCGATTGAGTCGGAGACAGAAGCAACGCCATTGGGAAAATCAAGAACAGCGGCCAGGCCAGAATGAAAAACGCCCTGGGGGAGAGCCCAGGGCGCTGCGATCTTGCCTGGCGTGATTACGTGTAAACGTTCATAGGTTCGCTTGGAGCGTTTCAATCAACTCGAACTTGAGTGTGCGGGCCATTTCATCGGCGAACAGCGGATTGAAGGCGGTTACGGCGCGCACCAAATCGGGGTGGCGATCCTCCAGGCCGTCGGCATAGTCGATGGCGGTCAGCGGGTCAGACAAAACCAGGCAGACGAGCTTTCGCAGCCGAGGGTCCGCTCGTGTCGTGGGCGCAGCTTCAGGCGGCGGCTCCAGGTTGGCGAGGATGACTTCAACCACTTCCTGGCGCAGCGTGGCAGCCAGTTCGTCGGCCTGCTGATAGGGGAAGCCAGCCACCAATTTAGCGAAGTCAGTTGGTGAATTCTGGCTGAGTGTTTGTGCATGGGCGATCGCTTCGGCAGGGTTGCTAAGCACCAAACCGGCCAGGTACACGTCCGTCGTATTGGTCACTTCAAGCGGTTGAGCGGTGTGTTCCATCACAAGCACCATCCTTTCACGCTAATTCTACAGCAATTGTGGCGTTTGATGGTTATTCGCCCGAAAACGCGGCCAGCCAACAACGTTGGCTGGCCGCGTTTTCGGGAAGCGATTTGGTTCAGGGCAGCGGGTGCCAGAGCACTGCCAGCCCAATGGCCAGCGCGGCGGTCAGCGCGCCGAGGAAGGCGAAGATGAAGGTCAGCTCGGTGGTCTGGTGCTTGGTGATCAGGTTGGTGGGCAGGCTTTGAAACACCTGGTTGAGCTGGTCGGCGCTCTCGGCGGAGTAATACTTGCCGCCGGTCATGGCCGACACCTGGCGCAGGGTGTCCTCGTCGATGCCGCGCCGGAACCCGCCGCCGCCGAACCCGCCGCCGCCGAACCCCCCAAAGCCACCCCCGCCGCCACCAAACCCGCCGCTGAAGCCGCCGCCGCAGCGGGGGATCTCCGAGCCGTTGGCGGTGCCGAAGCCGATGGTGTATACGCGGATGCCGCGGTCGGCGGCTTGCTGGGCGGCCCGCAAGGGATCCGGCCCGGTGTTGCTCACGCCGTCGGTGAGCAAGACGATGATCTCGGGCGCGTAGGCGCCCTTGGGCGGCGGCGTGGGCTCGATGTTGGAGCCGTCGTCGGCCAGGCTGGGCGCCACGCTCTTATCCACTTCGGCGATGGCGTCGATGGCTTTCAGGATGCCGCTGCCGATGGCGGTGCGCGCGCCGGTTTGCAGGCTCTGCACCGCCGCCGAGAGCGCGTTCTGGTCGGTGGTGGGCGGCTGCACCAGCTCGGCGAAGCCGGCAAAGGCCACCAGGCCGATTTGGGTGTTGGCGGGCTGCTTATGGATGAAGGACAGGGCAGAGCTCTTGGCGGCGTCGATGCGGGTGGGGACGATGTCGGTGGAGCACATGCTGCGCGAGACGTCGATGGCCAGCATGATGGTCACCTGCCCGGTGGGCACGCTGATGACGCTCACTGGCCGCGCCAGGGCAACGGTCAGGCTGGAGAGCGATATCAGGAACAGGGCAAAGGGCAGGTGCCGGCGCACCCACGATTGGCGCGGCAGCACCTGGCGCACCAGCGATAGGCTGGAATAGCGCACGGCCACCCGCCGCCGGCGCGTGACGAGGATGTAAGCCGCGATGAGCAGCGGCACCAATACCAGCAGAGCCAGGAACCAGGGCCACAGTAGAGCCATCAACTTACCTCCGCCGCCAGCCGGCCCACGCAAACGTAGGAGCGGCTGCTAACATCATATTCCGTTTGGGACCGGCCGGGAGGACCATCCCCGAATGGGCGCTGCGCGTCGCGCGCCGCCGTGACGCAAGGCCCGAGGCGGCGCTTTCGCGCTGCTCAGAAACTGCCAGGCGTGCAGACCAAGCCGGGAGGCCCATCCCCTACGGGGCGCGTTGCGTCGCGCGCGACCAAGATGTGAGCTCCGGAGCAGCACATTCGCGCTCAGGGTAGATAGCCAACGCAAGCTGAGTTTCTCGCGTCGCAACTTGCCGCGCGCGGCGTGACCGCTCAGAGGTTGTGAATTTATCCCCCTCCTCAAGCTGGAAAAAAGGCAGTAAGCTAACGGCAGCCCATGGCGCCCGAGGAGAGGCCGATGCAAGACACCTTGTTTCCACTGCCGGAAGAGCAGGCACGGTCGA
>JAYTFQ010000946.1:0-9172 GCA_043734225.1 Anaerolineales bacterium
GTCGGGCCACCACATCCCATACCGCCAAAACCTATTTGATTTCTTCGGTTGCCTTGAAGACTCAGTGCTGCCGGGTGATTACAGCTGGGACCCAACAAAGGATGAGAAATGATTAAACGATCCGAAACTGAAGTGGGGGCAGCGCATCAACCCGATGAGTGGGCGGCGGAAATTCGGACCGCACTCGCGGCGCTGCCGGCGCGCCGGGTACCAGCTGTGCGTGCCGTGCGGCGCGAGTATTCACGCCGGCTGAAGGCCGCCCCGCCGCGGGCGGTGGTGCAGACGGCGCTGCGGCTGCTGGACAGCGGCGATTTGACCGACCGCTACGTGGCCTACGAGCTGGTGCTGTTCCACCCGGCCGCGCTGGCCAGCCTGACAGCGCGCCACTTGCAGCGCCTGGGGCGCGGGCTGGACCGTTGGGAGGCAACCGATACGTTTGGCTGCTATCTGGCCGGGCCAGCCTGGCGCCAGGGCCAGGTGCCGGATGCCTTGATCCAGCGCTGGGCGCGCTCGCGTGACCGTTGGTGGCGGCGGACGGCGCTGGTCAGCACGGTGCCGCTCAACCTGCCCGCCCGCGGCGCCCACGCCTCGCGCGGCGACGCGCCGCGCACCCTGGCCATCTGCGCGCTGCTGGTGGACGACCGCGATGACATGGTAGTCAAAGCGCTGTCGTGAGCGCTGCGCGAGTTGGCCCGGCGCGATCCGGCCGCCGTGCGCGCCTTCATGCTGACGCACAGCCCGGCCCTGGCCGCCCGCGTGCGGCGCGAGGTAGACAACAAGCTGCGTACCGGCCTCAAAAACCCGCGCCCGCGCCGGCCTGCCGGTTAAACAGGATCGGGCGGCGCTTAGCGCCGCCCGATCCTGTTTCGCGGGTTCGAAAAAAATGCGAAGCGAAAGGGGGTTAGGTCAGGTAGTCGCGCAGTTGCCGCGAGCGTCGCGGGTGGCGCAGGCGCCGCAGCGCTTTGCCCTCGATCTGGCGGATGCGCTCACGCGTCAGGCCGAATTTCTGGCCGACCTCTTCCAGCGTGTACGAGCGGCCATTCTGCAGGCCAAAACGCAGCCGCAGGATGCGCGCCTCACGCGGGGTGAGGGTAGCCAGCACTTCTTCCACCTTTTCCTTAAGCAGGTTCTGGTAGGCGCTCTGGGTGGGGGTGGGGGTGGTGTCGTCCTCGATGAAGGCGCCAAATTCGGTGTCTTCCTCTTCGCCCACCGGGCGCTCCAGCGACAGCGGCCGCCAGCTTACCTTAAGCATCCACTGCACCTTGCGCGGCTCCAGGTTCAGCTCGTGTGCAATCTCTTCCGGCGTGGGCTTGCGGCCGTAGGTCTGCTCCAACTGCCGCGCCGCCTTATACAGCCGACGGATGCGGTCGCTCATGTGCACCGGCACGCGGATCGTGCGGCCCTGGTCAGCGATGGCGCGGGTAATCGTCTGGCGGATCCACCAGGTGGCATAGGTGGAGAAGCGGAAACCGCGCCGGAAGTCGAACTTTTCGACTGCCTTCATCAGGCCCAGATTGCCTTCCTGGATCAGATCCAGGAACGGCACGCCGCGGCCGATATATTTCTTGGCGATGGAGACCACCAGGCGCGTGTTGGCCTTGATCAGGTGCTCGCGGGCGCCGCGGCCGTCTTCCACGTGGCCTTCCAGTTCGGCGCGCTTCTTATAGCCGCTGCCGCCGTTCATCTTGTCGAGTTTCTTTTGGGCAATCAGGCCGCGCTCCAGGCGCTTGGCCAGGTCCACCTCTTGGTCGGTGGTCAGCAGCGGCACGCGGGCCATCTCTTTGAGGTACAGGCCCACCGTGTCATCGGTGGAAATCGTGCTGAGGTCGAACTCTTCCTCTTCCGGCCGGCGCGGCTTGGGGCGCGCCTTGGTGGGCACCTCGGCCTTATCGTCGTAAACCTCGATACCCGCGCCGTGCAAAAATGAAAACAGCTCTTCTAGCTGTTCGTTGGCGGTTTCAGCCTGTGGAAAGGCCTCAATAATGTCATCCGTCAGCAAATAGCCTTGCGCGTAAGCCTTGTCCATGAGAACGGCCAAGGTTTCCGCATCCTGACCCGAATCGTCTGTATACTTCATACTTCGCACCCTCTCTCTGAAACGTGCAGCGGCCTTGTGCTTCGCTCGTTCGTTGCAAGTCAGATCCTGTTTGGTGGTGCAGACGACGGCAACTAGTTGTTCGGCACCTCCTTGTCGTCGTCGGGCTTCAGCAGGCGCCGGTAAGCGTCCAGCGGCGCCAGGCGCGGGTCGAGGGGGTCGTCGCGGCAATCGCACGGACCCTCGTTCCAATTGGCGCCGCATTGCGGGCAGAGGCCCTTACAGTCGGGGCGGCACAGCGCATGGATGGGAATGGACAGAATAAAGTCTTCCCGCACCACGGGCGTGAGATCAATATGCGCATCATCAGAGACGGTGAGCGAATCGGGTGGGGCGCTTTCGGGAGGATAGTGGTAAAGTTCTGCCAGTCGAGCGCTGACCACCTGGTCGAAAGGTTCCAGGCAGCGCACACAGGTATTATCGACCGTGGCGGTCAGCCGGCCCTGCGCGTACAGGCCTTGCGGCGTGCGCATGAAGCTGACCGAACCACCCAGGTTATGCACAGCCAGATCGTCCGAGAGTTGAACCAAAGGTTCATCAAACGGAAAATCGCGGCTGTAGCCGACGCCTTCCTTGAGAAGGAAGCCTACGTTTAGCCGCAGCACGCGGCTGTCTACCTTTGACAGAAGGTTACTCGCTGTATTAGTACTAATGGATGACTTTGGCATTGTAACACGCCTTTTTATAATTAGTCAACAATTTGGTAAAAACATAATAACATAAGGAGAAGGTTAGTGCGGCCAATTAGCGGCGGATATGGCGGGTGCCCGCCTCGAGTGTCCAAGGGTGGGCTCCCGCACGTTTGCGGATAGTTGATCGACAAAATCCCATGCCCGAATTGATGATTGCGACCCTTAATCCAGGCAAGCAGCGCGAGTTTCGCGAGCTGTTGGCGCCGATGGCGGCCCAAACTCAATCCAGCTTGCTGGTGCCTGGCCAGCGCGGCCCGGCGCTGGATGTGGCCGAAACCGGATACACTTACGCGGAGAATGCCAGCCTGAAGGCCAGGGCGCTGGCGCAGGCCGCGGGCGTGCCGGCGCTGGGCGACGACTCTGGCGTGGAGGTGGCGGCGCTAGGCGGCGCGCCCGGGCTATATTCGGCGCGCTACGCTGGACCGGGCGCCAGCGATGCCGACCGGCGCTGGAAGTTACTGCGCGAACTCAGCCAGGTGCCCGCGCCGCGCCTGGCGCGTTTCGTGTGCGTCATCGCGATTGCGCTGCCCGGCGGCGGTCTGCGCTTGTTTGAAGGCGAGTGCCAGGGCGAGATTGCTCTGGCCGAGAGCGGGGCCGGGGGCTTTGGCTACGATCCGCTGTTTTACATTCCCGGACAGGGCGCCACCATGGCCGCGCTGCCGCTGTCGGTGAAGAACACCATCAGCCATCGGGCGCGGGCGGTTCAGGCGGCCACACCCTATCTTCTTGAGGTGCTGGGCAAGCCGCTGCCCAACGGCGCATGAACCGCAGCCTTTGGGAGGCAACTCGACAGTGAAAATCCGACTGATTCGGAATGCAACCCTGTTGCTTGACTATGCCGGCCACAATATCCTGATCGATCCATATTTTTCCGCCCGGCACGCGCTGCCGTCTTTCACCGGCAAATCCAGAAACCCCGTGGTGGATTTGACTTTGCCGCCGGAGCAGATAATGCTGGGGGTGGAGTTGGTGCTCGTGTCGCACCTGCACTCCGACCATTTTGACGGCGCGGCCCAGGCGCTCATCCCCAAGAACTGGCCGCTCCTATGCCAGCCGGACAACAAACGTGCTATTCGCCGGAAGGGATTTATACAAGTTGCGGCCGTCGCCGAATCGTTTGCGTGGCACAACCTGCGTGTTTCGCGCACGGCGGGGCATCACGGCACGGGCGAAGTGGAAGCGCTGATGGGCAGCGTGGCCGGTTTTGTATTTGAGGCGCCGGGTGAGCCGGTCCTGTACTGGGCCGGCGATACGATTCTGTGCGAAGAGGTGGAGGCGGCCATCGTCCGCTATCAACCCGGCGTCGTGGTCACCCACTCATGCGGGGCCACCTGGCCGGACGCAGCCGGTCAGCGCTCCCTCATCGTGATGGACGCGGCTCAAACCATTGCCACCTGCCGCCTGGTGCCCGGTGCCAAAGTGATTGCCACACACATGGAGGCGCTTGATCACGCCACGGTCACCCGTGCCGAGCTGCGCCAGCAGGCGCGCCAGGCGGGGATCGATGACGAGCAATTGCTCATCCCGGCGGATGGCGAGACGTTGCAGCCGTCCGCGGATAAGCAGTAATTCATAATGGGCCATGGCCGCCGCCCATTACAAATTGCCAATTACAAATTATGGCCTTTGGGGATCGCCAAGTTCTTCGAGGTAACGCTCGACTGAGATGGCCGCCTGGCAGCCCTGCCCGGCCGACGAGATGGCCTGCTTGTAGATCGGGTCCATCACCTCGCCGGCGGCATAAATGCCGGGCACCGAGGTCTGCATGTATTTGTCGACCACCAGGAAGTTCTGCTCGTCCATAGCCAATTGGCCCTTGAAGAGCTGGGTGTTGGGAAAGTGGCCGATGAAGACGAACACGCCATCGGTGTTCCACTTTTCCACCTGGCCGCTGCGCAAATTGCGCGCGGTGACGCCCTGTACCTTGCCGTTGCCGTCGATTGAGTCCAGCGCCGTATCCCACACGAATTGAATCTTGGGATTGGCCTCGGCGCGCGCCTTGAGCAGGTCGCCGGCGCGCAGGTTGTCGCGCCGGTGAACCAGCCGCACCCGGTCGGCGTATTTGGTCAGGAAGATGCCTTCCTGCAGCGCCGAGTCGCCCCCGCCCACCACCAGCACGTCCTTGTTCTTGAAGAAAAAGCCGTCGCACGTGGCGCAATAGCTCACGCCCCGGCCGATAAACTCATCCTCGCCCGGGACACCCAGCCGCCGGGCCGAGGCGCCCGTGGCGACGATGACCGACGTGGCCTGATATTCCTGGCCATAGGTCTTCAGATAAAACGGCGCGCCCTTGCTGAAGTCAACCTCCAGGACCTCGTCGGACTCGAACCGCGTGCCGAAGCGTTCGGCCTGCACGCGCATTTTTTCGGTCAACTCCGGGCCCAGGATACTGTCAAAACCCGGAAAATTCTCTACTTCGTTAGTAATTGCGATCTGGCCGCCCATCTGGTTGCCGGCAATCAGCAACGGGTTCAGATTGGCGCGCGCGGCATAGGTGGCCGCCATCAAGCCGGCCGGCCCCGAACCAATAATGATCAGCTTCTCTTGCTGCATAACGTCCTCTCA
Organism: Anaerolineales bacterium; assembly: GCA_043734225.1. Taxonomy (GTDB): domain Bacteria; phylum Chloroflexota; class Anaerolineae; order Anaerolineales; family UBA6663; genus JAYTFQ01. The sequence goes on from JAYTFQ010000946.1 coordinate 5,353, forward strand.
CACCTCAGCGGCGCTCGGGCCGGCCGTCAGCCGGCGGCTGCCGCGACAGCGCGCGCTGCACCCACCACATCGGCGCGCGCGACAAAATGTGCCCCTCCGTGTCCATGGGCGGGCGCCGGCAAGCATCGCCCGGCCCGCCCAACTCACAACGGCGGCGCGGAAGCCCGCAGCGTGGACACGGTCCGGGCGCCGTGTCGGTTGAAAAACAGCGCTCACATACGTATTGTTCGGTCTCGTCCAATGCCATGCTTCACCTCGCGGCGCAGGTTCGACCCAACGATCATTGTAAACGCTCCCCAGCCGCGCGGCAAGATAGAAGCGTATTAACGTCGAACGTTGGGGGGCGTAGGGGCGTTCCACACTTGCCCAAGACGCGATTTGGCCAAGCCAAATCGTGCTTGGGTTGAGCGCCCTAGGCGCGGATCCGCTCGCGGGCCAGTTCGGTCAGCGGGATATACACAAAAACGCGCGTGCCGCGGCTCTCGGCCGAATCGATTTTGATGACGCCATTGATCATCTCGGCCCGCTCGCGCATGTTCACCATGCCCAGGCTGCCGCGCCGGCTGTAATTGCTGTCCACCGCGCCGACATTGAAGCCGACGCCGTCGTCCTGGATCTCGACCACCAGCACATCGCTGTTGCTCTTCAGCCGCACCCAAATGTGCTCCGCCTGGGCATGCTTGCGCGCGTTGTTCACCGCTTCTTCGACGATGTAAAACAGCACGCCCTGGTGGTTCATCTCCAACCGGTCGTCTACGCCCGGCTCGGCTTCCACAATGACGTTTTGGCTGTGGGTCTCGTGCATCTTTTCCGCCAGTTGGCGCAGCGCCGCCGTCAGACCCTGGCTTTCCAGGATCAACGGGCGCAGCGTGAAGAGCATGTGGCGGATTTCCTTGGTGGTTCTGCGCGCCAGGTCCTCCATTTTGAACAGCTCTTCTCCGGCGGACTTGGGATCGCGCTCCAGCAGCCGGCGCACAAAATTGGCGCGCATGGCCAGCGCCGCCACCGCCTGCGTCGGGCCGTCGTGCAGATCGCGCGCCAGCTTCTTTTGCGCCTCTTCCTGCACGTCAATCAGCCGGTCCTTTTCTTCGCGCAGGCTGCGGTAGAGCTGGGCATTTTGCAGCGCGATGATGGCCTGATTGACCACGGCCACCAGCAGCGCCCGCTGGTCGTCATCAAAGAAATTGGCCCGCGGGTGGCCATAGATGACCACGCCGTAGGTCTCAAAACCCGCCCGCAGCGGCAGCACCATGGTCGCTTTGCAGGCCTGCAGGCTGGCAAATTGCACCAGTTCCGGGTCGTGCGCTGGGTCGCTGCAGATGGCGGGCTCGCCTGTGCGGATAACGTCGCCCAGGATGCCGGTGCGGCCGGGGCACACCACGCGCAAGTCGGCGGTGGTCAGCCGGCGCGATGAGGTGACGTGCAGTTGGTCCTCCTCAAAAAACAGCACCGCGCTCACCAGGCTGGACGACGACGGCTGTCGGCCCTCGGCGCCCAGCGCGCCGAAGTTGAGCACGGCCTCCAGCACTTCTTTGTAATTCCGGGTGGCTGAGACCATCGACGACATCTCGTAGATGGCGCGCGCGTGCTGGCGCAGCACCTGTGAGCGGGCGTAGTCTTGTTGATACTGCGCGCGGACGGTGGCCTCAATGTAGTTCCGCAGGCGCTTGCCGGCCACTGCCATGCCCAGGGTGATGGGCAGCATCAGCGCGGCCGCGCCGGCCACGGCGGCCAGTTGCCGCAGGCTATCGGGCCCGATCATCCAGCCAAATATCCCTTGCATCAGCAGAAACGCCGCCGTCACCCCCAGGCTGACCGGCCAATCGAAGCGCAGCGTGGCCGTCAGGCCGGGCAGCAGCCCCAGCCAGATCAACCGGCCATCGGCGCCTCCGGTGCCGAAGTACAACGCCAACCCCAGGACGAAATCCAGCGCCAGGGTGAGCAAGATCAGCCAGGGCCGGCCGGGGTCGGCGAACTCATATAAGGTTAGGCCAAAGTTATAAATTCCGGTGATGAGGAGCAGCGGCACGGCCAGCATGCCGACGGGCGCGGGGTCGCTGAGCACCAGCACTGCCGCGGCCACCAGCAACAGCCAGCGAAGATTGAAGGTAAGCCACCCGGCGCGCTGCGCCACACGGGCGCTTTGTTCAGACATTACTCCCATGATACTGTCTTTGTTCCGTTAGGAAAAGGTTACAAAACGACTGGGGTATACCGCAGAATCGTCGGTGAGTTTTGGGGATAAAATCCTCTTGCCAATCGGCTCTTGGTCAGGAGGAAGGTTATGTCTGGGTTACTGTCACGGGCACAACGCAAAGCCGCTTTTCTGGAAGCCGCCAATCGCCTATACGATGATCTGGAAAACTGGTATGACCAGCACCCGGAAGCCAGTTTTGGGACGATCGAGGGCGAAGCCCGGAGGTTACGGCGGCGCATGATGGGGAGCACATTGCAAACCCTGATTAATGGGCGTGACCGGGGTTACCAACTCGAGCCGCCCAACTGCCCGGGCTGTGGTGGCCCAATGAAATTTGAACGGTATAGCCCCAAACAAATTTATGGATTGGAGGGCGACACGGCACTGGAACGGGCCTACTACAGTTGTGACGTCTGCGAAAAACAGACGCTTTTCCCCCCTGGATCAGAAACTCCAACTGCGGGCCGATCATTGGAGTGAAGGGGCGGCGCGGGTGGCCACGCAGCAGGGCCTGCAAGCCAAGTCCTTTGCTTTAGCGGCCGAAGGCTATACGGAGGCGATCGGGAGCAGCATGTCCGCCGACAGCCTGCAACGGATCACCGAAAACTGGGGTGCCCAAGTGCACGACCGCCGCCAGACGGAGGCGGAACGCGCTAGTCTCCCCGGGCAACGCGAAGAAAGCCCGCAGGCGCGCCGGGTAGCGGCCAGTCGACCGATCGTGGGGGCGGCCAATCTTTCCACCGATGGGGCCATGGTGCTGGTGCGGGCCGAAGGCTGGAAAGAAGTCAAATTAGTCGCGGTTTCGGCGGTCACGGTCAAAACCGCTGGCGAACGCGCACTGGCCACACCCCGTCCGAGTCGGCGGGCGCAGGACCCGCTGGTGGAGTTGAGCGACCATAGTTACCAAGCCGGTTTGTGGGAAGCGGACACGATGGCCAAGTACCAATATGCCGAAGGCCTACGCCGCGGCCTGGATCAGGCCGATCCCTTGAGTTCCGTCAACGATGGCGCGCGCTGGATTGAACGGATCACGGACCTCAATTTTACCCAGGCGACCCAGGTGGTCGATTGGTCGCACGCCAGCCAGCGGCTGTGGTTAGTGGCCAATACGGTTCTGGGGGAGCAGTCGCCGGCTGCGCGCGCCTGGGCGAATGCCCAACTGGATCGGCTATGGCAAGGCGAGGTGACCGCCGTCACGCAGAATCTGGTCGCCCTGGACTTGGATCGCGCCACTTGGCCCGCCGAAGTACGCGAAGCGCCCGGTTATTTCGAGCACAACCAACCCCGGATGCGCTATGCCGATTTCCGCGCAGCCGGGGTGCCCATTGGCAGTGGCACCGTCGAGAGTGCCGCCAATACCGTTGTGCATCACCGCCTGCTCCGCCCGGGCCGCGGCTGGACCCGACAAAACGCTCAGGCCATGTTAGCCGGCTTGAGCGAATTGCACAGTGACCGCTTCGCCGAAGCCTGGCAGGCGTCCCTGCCTACCGCGCAGTAAAGTAGCCGACGATTCTGCGGTATACCCCCTGGCGGCGTGGAAATTGACTTAATTGGAGGGAATACTATGATTCTCCCTTGCGCCGTAGACATACAAGGCTGGTTTACAACGACATGATCAACGAA
>JAYTFQ010000947.1:0-5502 GCA_043734225.1 Anaerolineales bacterium
AGTATTCGCATGCTCACCAAACGCTTGGCGGCTCATCGGTAGTTTGAAGACACTCTCTAAGGGGGTCGGGCCACCGCATCCCATTCGGCAATTAACATCCTTGATTTCTGCGGTTACAGTCGCCAGCGGCGTGTCGGCGCCAGGCCGCACAGCCAATTCCCCCGGATGTTCTCATTCGAGTGAGGTGACCCATGCCATTTGCCGGCGCGCCCGATGGCGCGCGGATTTACTATGAAACCCAGGGGCGCGGCGAGCCGCTGCTGCTGATCATGGGCCGCGGCAGCGATCATTTTGGCTGGGGGCCGATCGCGTCCGACTTCGCTGCGCGCTGGCAGGTGATCGTCTACGACCAGCGCGGCACCGGCCAGAGCGCCAAGCCGCACAGCCCGCCTTATTCCCTGCACGGTTTTGCCCAGGACGCGCTGGCCGTGCTGGATGATCTGGGCCTGGCGCGCGCCCACATTTACGGCATCTCCATGGGTGGGCGCATCGCCCAATGGCTGGGCATTGATTCTCCGGCGCGGGTGGGCGCATTGGTGCTGGGCTGCACCACGCCCGGCGACGCGCACGGGGTGGCGCGCGTGGCCTCCGCCTCCGCCGCCATGGCCAGCGGCCGGGGGGCGTAGCCGCTGATGTTCAGCTTTCCGTGGATGATCACGCATTTGCCGCTGCTGGCCAGCCTGGGCCGGGGCGGGCCGCCGCCCGCCTATGCCGCGCAGATGCATGCTCAGGCCAGCGAGGCGCACGATGCCTGGGACCGGCTGCCGCAGATCACGGCGCCCACCCTTGTCCTCCACGGCGACCGCGATCAGGTGGCGCCAGTGGCCAATGCCCATTTGCTGGCCGAGCGCATCCCCGGCGCCGAGCTGCACCTTGTGCCGGGCGGCCGGCACATGTTCTATCTGGAATTCCGGCGCGAGGTGAACCGGGTGGTGATGGATTTTCTGACCCGGCACCCGCTGACCCCTTGAGGCAACCCTGTCCGAGGCATTCACCATCACAGTGCGTGTGGGCTGGTCGCAGATCGACTTCAACAACCACATGCGCAACACCGCCTACCTGGAAGGAAAATGAGCACCAACTGAACAGCGATTGGTCTGGAAAGCGCTGGCCGCCTGGCGCATACTCTGCGCAATCAATAGGAGGCAGCCATGAAAGCGACCGCATTCGAGCGTTTTGCCGGCCTGTGCGCCATCCTGGCCGGGGCAGCGGGTTTCTTTTACTCCGTGTCCTTTATCGTGCTTGCCCAGCGCGCCCGCACTGGCGGGACTGTTGAGCCCCTTGTTCCTGGTGCTGAGCGGGCTGCTGGCGGCTGGGGCGCTGGTGGGCGTTTACCAGCGGGTGCAGCCGGCTGAGCCGGGCTTCGCGCTGCTGGCGCTGGGCCTGGGCCTGGCCGGGGCGCTGGGCGCGGCGGTGCACGGCGGCTACGATCTGTCCAACGCCATCAACCCGCCGCTCGACAACACCGCGGCAGCGGCCAACCTGCCCAGCCAGATCGACCCGCGCGGCATGCTCACCTTTGGCGTGGCCGGGCTGGCGCTGTTCTTTTTTTCCTGGCTGATGAGCCGCGGCGGCTTCTCGCGCGGGCTGAGCGGGTTAGGCTATGGGGTGGCCGTGCTGCTGGTGTGGATCTACCTGGCGCGGCTGATCGTGCAGACGCCCACCAACCCGCTGCTGCTGGCGCCGGTGCTGCTGGTCGGCTTTATTCTCAACCCGGTGTGGTACATCTGGCTGGGGGCCTCGCTCTGGCAGGAAGCCGGGCAGACGGTGATGGCGCGCGGCGCGGTGCGTGGCTGAAAGGCTGTGTGGGCGTATGGGGGTGTGGGGGTATGGGAGTGATTTCCAACTATACTCCCTTACTCCCATACCCCCACACGCTTTCAGCTTCATCAGTCGCCTTGCAGCACCGCCCGCTGCCACCCGCGCAGCGCGTTGATGCGATAGAGCTCAACGCCGGCCAGTTGATCCAGCCGCAGCACATGCTCCACAATCTCGCCCTGGTCGAGCAGGTGGCCGCGCAGGGTGCCGGGCAGCAGCCCGCACGCCAGCGGCGGGGTGACCAGCCGGCCATCCAGCCGGGCCACCAGGTTGCCGATGGCGGTCTCGGTCGCTTCGCTGCGTTCATTCCACAGCAGCACATCGTCGAAGCCAGGGTGGGCGGCCTGGGCGGACTCGTACACCTGGCGGCGCGTGGTCTTGTGAAACAGCCAGCGCTGGCTGGAATCGACCGGCGCGGGCGCCAGTCGCAGGCGCACCGCGGGCGCGGAGTCAGCGGCGGCCAATGATTGGCCGCCGCCGTGCGCCAATGGCTGCGTGGTCAGCTTGATCTCCCCGTCCGCCTCCAACTGCAGCCGCACCCGGAACGCCCCGCCGGCTAAGGTCTCAGACAGGGCTTCGAGCCGGGCGCGCGGCTCACCCGGCCGCAGTGCGAAGCCGAAATACTCGGCCGAGCGCTCCAGCCGCCGCAGGTGATCGTCCAGCAGCCAATAGCCGCCAGCGTGAACCGCTGGCTGGGCCGTCTGCCCCGGCGACCATAGCAGCGTTTCAAACAGCGCGAACGCCGGCCGCGGCTCGCTGAGCACCCGCGCCTTGTCGCGGCACTCGTCGTATTCGTCAGCGGCGTTCGAGTCCCACACGATGCCGCCGCCCACGCCATATTCCGCTTGGGCGCTGGCGCGGTCCACCAGCACCGTGCGGATGGCGACGTTGAACTGCGCCCGCCCAGGCGCCAGGAAGCCGATGCAGCCGGTGTAAATGCGGCGCGGGTCGCGCTCTAGCTCCGCTATCAAGTGGGTGGTGCGAGTCTTGGGCGCGCCGGTGATGGAGGCACACGGGAACAGCGCCGCCAGCAGGTCCGTGGTGGAGACGTACGTCTCGGCTTCGATGGTGGAGGTCATCTGCCACACGGTGGGGTAGCGCTCCACCTCGAACAGGCGCGGCACGCGCACGCTGCCCACCTGGGCTACGCGCCCCAGGTCGTTGCGCAGCATGTCCACGATCATCACGTTCTCGGCCCGGTTCTTCTCCGACCCGCGCAGCCAGGCGGCTTTGGCGCGGTCCTCGGCGCTCCAGCGCCCGCGCGCGGCCGTGCCCTTCATGGGTTTGGCCGTCACCCGCCGGCCATCGCGGACGAAGAACAACTCGGGCGAGGCCGAGCAGATGGCATAGCGTCCCAGGTCCACATAGGCGGCATAGGCGGCCTGCTGCGCCTGGGCCAGCGCCGCGAACAGCGCCAGCGGGTCGCCGGCGAAGGCGCGCCGTAGGCGGAAAGTGTAATTCACCTGGTAGGTGTCGCCGCGAGCGATGTGGGCCTGGACGCTGTCGATGGCGGCGGCATATTCGGCGCGCGTTACCGAGGGCGCCCACTCGCCGCCCAGCGGCAGGGCGCCGGCCGAGGGCATGGGCGGCGCCACCACCTCCGGCGCCGGGTACAGCCCCAGCCACAGCAGCGGGAAATCTGGGTCGGCCAGCCGTACCTGAAAGGATGGATCAAAGGCTGGAGCTGCCTCGTAGCTAATGAAGCCGGCGGCATACAGGCCGTGGGCCTCGACCAGTGCCTCGGCCTGGCGCAACGCGGGCAGCACCTCCGGCAGCGCGTGGGCCGCCAGCACCAGCGCCGGCTGGCGGAAGCTCAGCCATTGGCCGTGGGCGGCGTCGTGGAGCAGGACGGCGTTGGACATCGACTCTAGGCAGCCGGCGGGTGCCAACCGGCCCCAACCCACAGCAGACGCGCCGCAATGATTTCTGGATTGTTCAGCTTTAAGGCGTTTACCGTTGCACGCCCCGTGGGCGTGAGGCCGACAATGTGCGTGCCCGAATTCGACCAGGAAAAATGGTCGCGCCAAGCCTGGTGCCGCGGATTGAACAGCAGCACCGCGAGGCCAGTCTCCGGGTCGACGGCGTTTATTTGAGCGCCTTTGAACTCGTTGCAGCGCCGGCAGGACAGCCAAAGGTTGTCTTCATCCGACGAGCCGCCCAAGGCGGCGGGTTGAATATGCTCGACAGTGAGTGGTTGGCCAATAATCAGGGCTGACGTGCGACAATAGCCGCAGCGTGAGCCGGCCTGGCGCCGTAGGCGCTGCAGGACCGCTGCCGGGATATCGGCCATTACGCCGATTCAGCTTCGAGTTCGGCCAGCGAGGGGATGCGTTCGCCGCGCCAGCGCAGCAGCAGCGTGGCGTAGGCCTTGCGGTACATCAGTTGGTCAGCGGCGTGGCGCAGTTCGGACAGTTCGGCGCGGCCGGCGTCGTCGAGCGCTCCAGCACTGTTGGCCACCAACAATTGGTCGTAGCGAGCAACGCGCGGCGCCGGCAATACGGCGTGGAACTGCTGCCACAGCGCGTCAGCATTCATCGATTCGAGGCCAACGAGGTCGGCCTGGTAGGACAAGGGGATATCTTCAAGCAAGGGCGGCAAGCTGCCTTGCAAGGTATCTGCGATGACTTCATCCAGGGGGCGGCGCGAAATCTCTGCCACGCGCCGCAAGCGGCGGGCGGCCTCAGCCGGCAGATGAATCGTCAAGGTTTCAATCGGCGCGGTCATCGTCATCGCGGCACAGGCCAGGAATCCATCAATCTACAAGGCAAAGTATAGCACCGAACCCGGTCTGTCCAAAAAAAGAGACGCGGCAATGGCCGCGTCTCTTGATGCCGGAATAAGGGCCGAGCCCATCCTGGGCGTGTTCAATACCCCAGCGCCTCGCGCACCAGGATAAGCGTGGTGCGGTTAGCGGGCTCGCGGTTAAAGATCAGCACCTTGCCCACTGCGCTGCCCACGCCGCGCGTCTGGCGCATGCGGGCATCTTCCAGCGGCCGGCTGTGCTCGTCAATGCGACGGAAACCGTCGTTCAGGTCGGCCACGATTTTTTGTGTGCCGGCCACCCACACGACCTTGCCGGCGCCGTAGACGTAGGACGCCAGTTGGCTGCCGCCGCCCGAGGCCACCAGCACCTGGCCCTGCTCGGTGATGGCGTGCACGCTGCCCACCACGTAATCCGGGCTGGCCGCCAGCTTGCGCATCTCGCGCCCCTGAGTCTGCCGGTCCAGCTTCATCAGCTTGGGCCGGATGGCGTCAAAGCGACCTGACTCGTTGATGGCCTGGAGCGCGCCGATGGCCTCCAGGGTCTGCGAGCTGGCGGTGAACACCTCGGCGCCCGCGGGCAATATCTCCAGCAGCGCCTGCAGCGCCGCCGCCCGATCGTCCACCACAATCGCGCGAATGTTGTTGGCCGCCAGGGCCTGCACCGCGTGCTCAATCTGCTCTTCAGAAGCCGGCTCGGCGAAATTCTGCCGGGCGGGCGCAACGACCATTTGCATTGTATCCACCACTGCCTCCACCAATCAATGAGTTTTCGTAACTATCCAGCCGGATGGCGCGGAGCGCGCCAATGGCCTCCAAGGTTTGCGAGCTGGCCGTGAACACCTCGGCGCCTTCGGGCAAAATCGCCAGCAGCGCCTGCAGCGCCGCCGCCCGGTCGTCCACCACAGTCGCGCGGATGTTGTT
>JAYTFQ010000948.1:0-4412 GCA_043734225.1 Anaerolineales bacterium
GGTCGCGCTTTGACGCCGAGAACACGATAGGTAATGATGGGCTCGCTTTTCCCTTTGACTTGAACGCCGCCCAAAGCTTCAAACTCAAACCATGGCTCGACAAGCTTGAACGTTTGCTCCGTGATCTGCACGCTGCCAGGCTGGGCGGTCTGCTCCATTCTCGCCGCCAGATTAATCGTGTCGCCCATGGCGGTGTATTCCACGCGCCGGTCTGCGCCAATCGCGCCGACAAAAACCAGGCCCGTGTTGATGCCCACGCGCACATTAAAATCCAGGCCACGCTCGTGCTTAAGTTGTTCGCGAAAGGCTTGGATACCCTCCACAATCTCCAGTCCGGCTCGCACCGCGCGCTGTGGGTCATCCTCGTGCGCGGTGGGAGCGCCAAAGAACGCCAGAATGGCATCACCCATAAGCCGCGCCACCGTTCCGTCATGCCTGGTCACCGGCGGAATGAGAAACGTCATGGCGCGTTTCATGATGCCCGCCCATTCTTCGGGATCAAGTTTTCCAGCCATAGCGGTAGAGCCCCTGACATCGCAAAACAGGATCGTGACGATGCGACGCTCACCCGCGAGTGCCGGCGATGCCGGTTCCCCCTTGTCCAATGCCGACAACCTTTGCTGCAATCCCGCGAGAGCCGCCTCCACGGCCGCGTCGCCCAGCACTGTGCGCTGCTGATCCAAAGCAGCCAGCGCTTTTTCGAGTTCTTCACGCTCGGTCATGGCACAACTCCTGCTGCTCGCTCAACTATCCTTGCAGCAGCTACCCTGGACGGTTAGCTGGGCAGTCGCACCCAGCGTTGCTCCGGCTAAGTTCGCCAGCTGTGTTTTGGTCTGGCGTTGAAATACTACAGTAATACGCGGAGGTCGTCGAATACTTCAAATCAGTTCACATTCGGGGGGAAGCGGCGGCGCTCCGGCATATAGCCTCTGCTGTTGCCTTTCCGGATTGATGTCATATTGATGTCAGGCCACATACCAGCAGATACGCCTTGGACGATATTTGGCTCATTTTCCGACTGTTTTTGGGGCGCCCAGTCCTGCGGCCTTTTGGCCTGAGGCCAAGTGTCCAACGACTTGATTGACCCTGAGGGGCGGGCCGGGCGCGGACATGTGTGGTGCGACGACATATGCTCACACTCACGATCAATCGTATGACATCGCAGGACTATGCCCTGGACTAGCGTAAATATGTCATAGACACCGCGCCCAATCATCCCTATGATCTGGGCATGAAAAACCGCTTGCCCAACAACCGCTCGCCGTAATCTTATTCAGTCGGCGCCCACAATTACATTAGCCCGGGGCGTGGCACACCTCAGTGCTCATCGCCCTCGGCGTGAAATACCTTCTCACCAGCTCTGATCGCGACGAGCAGGCGGTTTTCGCGTGGTGGAATGGGGCACGAGAAATTTCGGTTGTAGGATTATTGAATTCTGTCCAATCCTGCCGCCGGCCCATGTGCTAGCAGCCTTGGGAATCCGCTGGTAAATGTTGCAGCGGCCTGGCCCATTTTAGTGGATTTCAGCCTGGGTGGCTACGAAAACTTTACGAATTTGGCTCTCTGGCCAATTTCGTAAAGTTTTCGGAATATTTTCGTAAGTGGTCTTGGAGCAGAACGGCGTTGGGGGAGTCGCTTGAGCGCGAGCGCCGCGAAATAAATAGTGCACCCAATCGTGATATCCAGCCTGATGGCTGAATCAAACCCGTTGTGTCTTTTGGCACATCCGACCGCTTCAATCCGATCGATTGTTGACAGTAAAGGAGATGGCGATATCGAAGAATAGCAAGCTTGAATAGGATCGTTGGCGAGCCAGCGCATCAACGATGAGGTACCTGCGCGGCATCCCACTGACACGCGGCGTGTCTCTCAGTGGAATGTGTTATGTGTACGATGAGACACTCAGCAGCATTGAGTGCCGCTTACGTCGGGCTGCTACTCCCGGCGGCGAAACCTCAACTGACAACCGGGCTGAGATGCCTGTTTAGCGACGACGATGGAAAGGTAACTGGTGCAGATGGCGCCAGGGCCGACGACCCTGGCGCGCGTGCCTTTCACGAGCTCAAGCTTCTAAGGTGCACCATTGCCGGGATATTCGTTTGCCTATAATGACCAGGACATGAGTCTTTCATTCTCAACTGACTTTTGACAAGAATAGTAGCCCGTCCAGGCCGTCGCAATGCGCTGTTTTTCTCGACGGTCATAGTTGTTGGGGTTACACTTGGTCTATCCTTTCCACCGTTTGCCAGCGTGTCTGCTGTACCTGCTTTGGACCAAACACGAAGGTGTAGATACACAATACCTTGGTGTGACGGTCAGCTAGTTCCGCTTTCCTTTTCCACTGTCATTGACGTAACAAAATCCAATGGGCATAATGCTTGAGAAAATTGTGAGCTATTGGGGGTAAGTCTCCCGCAAACCGTTAGAGGGGTAGAAAACTTCCGAGCTCCCTATATTGGTTCGATGCCTGTCATCCGCACTGATCACTCGTGCGCGCGAGAGCTCAGCTGCACTGACGACATCGCCTGCCCTTCGGCCCAAGTGGATTGGAAGACGGCCGCGCCCAGTTGTGTGCGCGCCGCCGCCATGAGCCTTTCTTGGGTGGCGCGCGCCGCGGGCGCCGTCCGCGCGCCGATCGAATGGCGCAGCGCCTCGGCTGCGCCCCACAATCGGGCCGCCTTGGCCGGGGATTCGTTCAATACCGCCACGCCCGCAAGCGCTGACAAGCACCAGGCTTCGCCCGCTCGGTCACCCAGTTCGCGGAACAAACTGAGCGCCTCGGTCAGGCGCGCAGTGGCGGGTTCGGCAGCCCCGCGAGCCAGTGCCGTTTCACCTAAACCGTGCTGGGCGCAGGCGGCCCCGAAGCCCAACCCTAGATCAAGGAATATTTCCAACGCCCTTGTGTGCTGCTGTTCAGCCAGTTGGAAATCGCCTTCCAGCTGGGCCAGATGGCCAAGGTAATTCAGCGACCAGCCAACATTGCCACGATCACCAACCGCCCGGTTCAATGCCAGCCCTTCCTCCAACAAGGCTGTCGCCTTGTCAAGGTCTTCTCGGATGATCTCAACGCTGCCCAGCGTATTCAACACCCGGCCGGTCCATACCCGATCATTGAGCGCCCGGAACATGTCCAGGCTTTCACAGAGACTCTGCTGCGCCGCGTCCAGTTGGGCCTGTTCGCGGTAGCCCCACCCCAGCCAGTGCAGCACGTTGGCCTGCCACCACTGATCCTCTAGCGACCGGAAGAGCGCCAGACTCTGCGCCAGATGGTTCAGCCCGTCGTCGTAATCGCCTTGCAGCTCCAGCATGATGCCCAAGCCCGCCAGCACTCTGGCCCGCGCCGGGTCGTATTCACCACTGCCGAGCTCCGGCAGTGCCAGCGCCGCGGTCTGCCAGTTTCTAGCATCACTCCAATAGCCGTGGTGCTGCCAATAGCTCCATAGCTCGCCGGTCAGGCGCAGGAATAGGCCGGTCCCTGCTGGGGTGGCTTGACCCCACGCCAGCGCCGCGCGCAAGTTATCGCGCTCCTGATCCAGCCGATCCGACCAATCGAAGAATGCTTGGGCTTGATGAATCCGGTTCGCCTCGGCCAGCGCCAGAAAATAGGCGGCATGCTGACCCTGGGCGGCGTCCTGTTCGCCGCTGCCGACCAGCTTCGCCCAGGCGTACTGGCGGATCGTTTCCAAAAGGTGATAGCGCGGTTCGTTATCTAGTTGATGATCGACGACCGCCATGGATTTGTTCACCAGCAGCGTGAGCAGTTCCAACACGTCGTTTGGCCCGAATAGCGCTGCTTCCGCGGCATAGCTGCCGCTGGTCACCCGCTCAGCCGCGGCCATGGTCCAGCCGCCACGAAACACAGCCAGCCGGCGCAAAAGTGTCCGCTCCGGCTCGGACAATAGTTCGTAACTCCAATCCAACATCGCCGCGAGGGTCTGATGACGCGCCACAGCCCGGCGGTTGCCGCCGGTCAGGAGTTGGAAGCGATCACCCAGCCGGTCGGCGATCTGGTCCACCGTCAGCAGTCTGACTCGGGCAGCGGCCAACTCGATGGCCAGTGGCAAGCCGTCCAACTGGTAGCACACGCGCGCCACGCCAGCCGCGGTGGCCGGCGTCAGTTGAAAGGCGGGCAGCGCAAGGGCAGCGCGGTCCACAAACAACTGGACCGCTTCATATTGTGCCAGGGCATCCGCGTCTGCCGGCCGGCGCTCGCTGGGCGACGACAACGGAGGCACGACGACCAGTACTTCTCCTGGGATTTCCAGTGGTTCACGGCTGGTGGCCAGCACGGTCAATCGCGGGCAGGCGCGCAGCAAGACATCCACCAACTCGGCGCAAGCCGCCACCAGGTGCTCGCAGCTATCCAACACGAGCAATAGCTGCCGGGACGCAAGATATTCCAATAAGACGGC
>JAYTFQ010000949.1:0-2923 GCA_043734225.1 Anaerolineales bacterium
CCCACCCTGCCTAAATTAAATTCGGGGTGAGTCATGTTTGGTTGGGCCCGCGTCAAACGCCGCGCTTATCTGCCCGGCTCTTGCGGTAGTGCTCCTGCAGGCTGCGCACGCTCAGTTCCTTGGCCTTGAGCGCCGCGATGCCGTTGACGGCCGCCGCCGCCGCGCTCAGCGTGGTTAGCAACGGCACGCCGCGGCGGACCGCGGCCGAACGCATGGCGCGGTTGTCGTCGTAGGCCCGCGCGCCAAGCGGCGTGTTCAGCACCAACTGCAGCGCACCCTGCTCCACCAAATCTTCCACGTTCGGGTGGCCCTCGCTGACCTTTTTGACCGCCGTCACCGGCAGCCCGGCCCGCGCCAGCCAGGCGGCGGTGCCCGAGGTGGCAAACAGCTGAAAGCCCAGCCGGTGCAGATCGCGCCCAATCTTCAGCGCCGCGCCTTTATCGAAGTCGTTGACCGTGATCAGCGCCGCGCCGCCCAGCGGCAGCGGCGTTCCAGCCGCGATCTGCGCCTTTGCGAAGGCGTGGCCAAAATGCGAGGCGTGGCCCATCACTTCGCCAGTGGATTTCATCTCCGGTCCCAGCCGGTAATCGGCGCCGGGGAATTTCTTGAACGGCAGCACGGCTTCCTTGACGAAGAAGCCCTCTACCTCGGGCATCTCGGTAAAGCCACACTCCGCCAGGCTGCGGCCGGCCATCACCTGCGCGGCCAGCCGCGCCACCGGCACCCCGGTGGCCTTGCTCACAAACGGCACCGTGCGCGAGGCGCGCGGGTTGACCTCCAGCACGTACACCACGTCGTCCTTAATGGCGTACTGCACGTTCACCAGGCCGCGCACGCCCAGCGCCATGCCCAAGCGCTCAGTGTAGTCGCGGATGATGCTCAGGTGATACAGGCTGATCTTGTACGGCGGCAGCACGCAGGCGCTGTCGCCCGAGTGCACTCCGGCTTCTTCAATGTGCTGCATCACCCCGGCCAGCACCACCCGCTCGCCATCCGCCAGGGCGTCCACGTCGATCTCAAACGCGTCTTCCAGGTAGTGATCGATAAGGACCGGCCCGTCCGGCGAGGCTTCCGTGGCCAATGCCAGAAAGGCCGCCAGCGAGGCGTCGTCGTAGGCAATCTCCATGGCGCGCCCGCCCAGCACATACGATGGCCGCACCAGCACCGGGAACCCAATGCGCGCCGCCACCCGCCGCGCGGCGTCCAGCGACTGCGCCGTGCCCCAATCCGGATGCGGGATTTCCAGCCGCCGCAGCAGCTCGCCAAAGCGCACTCGGTCCTCGGCCAGGTCGATTGAGTCTGTCGGCGTGCCCCAGATGGGCGCGCCGGCCAGCGCCAGGCCGCGCGCCAGGTTTATCGGCGTCTGCCCGCCGAACTGCACGATCACGCCTTCCGGCCGCTCGGCGTCGATCACGTTGAGCACGTCTTCCAGAGTCAGCGGCTCAAAGTACAGCCGGTCGGCGGTGTCGTAATCGGTGCTGACGGTCTCCGGGTTGCAATTGACCATGATGGTCTCGAAGCCCAACTCGCGCAGCGCGGCGCAGGCCTGCACACAGCAATAGTCGAACTCGATGCCTTGGCCGATCCGGTTGGGACCGCCGCCCACAATCAGCACCTTGCGGCGCGTGGTCGGATGGGTCTCGTCGCCGCTCTCGTAGGTCGAATAGAAGTATGGGGTAAAGGCCTCAAACTCGGCCGCGCAGGTATCTACCCGGTAGTAGGCCGGCCGCACGTTCAGCGCCAGCCGGCGCGCGCGCACAGCCGTGGCGGCCTCAGCCGGGGCCATGGCCGGCGCCAGGGTCCGCCCAAGCTGCGCGTCGGAAAAGCCCATGCGCTTGGCCTGCAGCAGCAACTGGCGCGGCAGATCGTCCAGGCTGTACGCCCGCCAGCCGGCCTCGGCCGAGAGCATGTCGGCCATCTGCTGCACAAACCAGGGGTCAAACTGTGACTGGGCCGCCACCTCGCCCGCGCTCTGGCCGGTGCGCAGCGCCTCGGCCACCACCCACAGCCGCTGCGCCGTCGGCACATCCAGCGCTCCCAACCCGGCTGTGCTGGGCAGGCGCTTCAGCTCGGCGCCAAAGCCGGCCACGCCGATATCCAGCCCGCGGATCGCTTTGTTGAGCGCCTCCGGGAATGTGCGCCCAATCGCCATCACCTCGCCCACCGATTTCATCTGCGGTCCCAGCGTGGGGTCGGCGCCGGGGAACTTCTCAAAATTCCAGCGCGGTATCTTGACCACGCAATAGTCCAGGCTGGGTTCGAAGGCCGCCGGCGTCACGCGCGTAATGTCGTTCGGGATTTCGTCGAGCGTGTAGCCAACCGCCAGCAGCGCGGCGATCTTGGCAATGGGGAAGCCCGTGGCCTTGGAGGCCAGCGCCGATGAGCGGCTGACACGCGGGTTCATTTCGATCACCAGCACCGCGCCGGTGCGGGGGTTGACCGCAAACTGCACATTAGAGCCGCCGGTCTCCACGCCGACGGTCCGAATCACCGTGCGCGCCATATCGCGCAGCACCTGATATTCGCGGTCGCTCAATGTCTGGGCCGGCGCCACGGTGATACTGTCGCCGGTGTGCACCCCCATCGGGTCCACGTTCTCAATCGAGCACACCACCACGAAGTTGTCGGCGCGGTCGCGCATCACTTCCAGCTCGTATTCTTTCCAGCCCAGCACGGACTGCTCGACCAGCACTTCGCCCACCGGCGACTCGCGCAGTCCAAATTCTACAATCTGCCGGAGCTGCTCCTCATCTCGCGCCACGCCGCCGCCCGAGCCGCCCAGCGTGAACGACGGCCGGATCAGGCACGGAAAGCCCAACCGCGCAGCCACTTCTTGCGCTTCGGCCAGGCTGCGCGCCAACCCAGACTCGGGCACCGGCAGCCCGGCGCCGATCATGGCTTCCTTGAATTTCAGCCGGTCCTC
>JAYTFQ010000950.1:0-14753 GCA_043734225.1 Anaerolineales bacterium
GTGGCCCAACGAACATTGGGCCACAGCCGCCCATTCGGCCAGCATTTTATGACAATTTTTTACCCGCTTTGCCTTTTGCTCTTGATCACTTTGTAAAACAGCGGCAGCGGTTTCACCGGAGTGGGACTGAACACGTGTGCTTGCAGCACGCGGGCCTTGGCCGCGGCCAGTTTCGCCACGCTGTTGGCATGCACCGCGAACAGCGGCTGGCCGGCAGCCACCTGGTCGCCCACCTTGTGGTAAATGACAAGACCGACAGCGTGATCGATGGTGTCTTCTTTCGTTGCCCGTCCAGCCCCCAGGTCGACGGCGCTCAGACCAATCTCGCGGGCATCGACCCGCTCCAGGTAGCCGCTCGCGGGCGATGTCACTTCTTCGATCAAGCCGGCCAGCGGCAGCCGGCTGGGGTCTTCCACAACGCCGACGTCGCCGCCCTGGGCCATCACCAACTGCTTAAACTTCTCCCAGCCGGCGCCATTGGCCAGCGCATCAGTCAGCAGCGCGCGCGCCACCGGCCGGGTGCGGGCCTTGCCGGCCAGCAGCAGCAAGTGCGCGCCCATCTCCAGGCAGTGCTCGCGAAAGTCCTGCGGACCGCCGCCGTGCAAGGTGTCAATGGCTTCCTTCACCTCCAGCGTATTGCCCACGGCATGCCCCAAAGGCTGATTCATGTCCGAGATGACGGCCACCACGCGCCGCTGGGCGTGCTGCCCGATGGCGACCATGGCCCGCGCCAGCTTGCCGGCCTCGGCCAGGTTGGGCATGAAGGCGCCACTGCCCATCTTCACATCCAGCACAATCGCCTGCGCCCCGCCCGCGATTTTCTTGCTCATCACGCTGCTGGCAATCAGCGGGATTGAGTTGACCGTGCCGGTCACATCGCGCAGCGCGTACAGCTTGCCGTCGGCCGGCGCCAGGTTGGCCGATTGGCCAGTGAGCACCACGCCGATCGTCGTAAGTTGATGCTTGAACTCGGCCGTGGTCAGCGAGGTGCGCATGCCGGGGATCGATTCGAGTTTGTCGACTGTGCCGCCCGAAAAGCTGAGGCCGCGCCCGGACATCTTGCCCACCGGGACGCCCACGGCGGCCACCAGCGGCTCGACCACCAGGGTCACTTTGTCGCCCACGCCGCCGGTGGAGTGCTTGTCGACCGCCAGCGGCACTGTGTCGCTCAGGTCCAGTACTTCGCCGGAGTGGGCCATCGCCAGCGTCAGGTCGGTGGTTTCGCGCGCGGTCATGCCTTGATAGAAAATGGTCATCAGCCAGGCCGCGGCCTGGTAATCGGGGATTTCACCTTTGGTCAGACCAGAGACGAAGAACTCGATCTCGCCTTGAGTCAGCTCGCCGCCATCGCGCTTCTTGGTGATGATGTCGACGGCGCGCATCAACGGAACCACTCCTCGGCCAGCGCCGGCCAATCCGGGCTTTGATCCGCGCGCTCACTCCAGTTGCGCTTCCCGCTCCAGCTTTCAATCACGATCTGGTAGACGCTGGTGCGCTTAAGCTCTTCGTCCGTAATGGGCCGAAACTCGCGGCCGGCCGCCATGGCCGGAAAATACTTGGCGATCAGCGCGTACAGCGCCTGGCGCTTTTCGGCGAAGTCTTCCACCACCTGCACATCGCCAAAGGCGACGACGCTCTCATATTGCAGGCTGAACTCCAGCGCCACATTCGAAGGCAACAGCTTGCCAAACGCGCTGGTCTCGAAACACACGTGTTCATTTTGCCCAGCATTAGCCCGCACCCGGCCCACAATGTTGGAGTGAAAGAAAATGGCGTGGCGTTCCGCGTCATACCAAAAAGTGGTCGGGTTGATGAACGGCTGGCCGTCCCACATGGTGGCGATATGCCCAATCTGCGAGCGCTCGATCAAGGCGCGGGTGGCGGCCTCGTCCAGAGCGTGCTGGGGGCGGCGTTGGGCAGTAGCCCGGCGGGTGCGAAGGTCGTAATAGTCGGGAGGCATACGTGGATTATAAACTTTGGCTGGCATGTGGCAAGCCGCTATAATTCATCTCGCTTGACTTCCCTGCCGGCTGCGCGTGGGCGCCGGCCATTCCTGGAGCGCCGCATGCCTGAATGTGACATCTTGCTGACCAATGCGAACATCCTCACCATGGATGACGACTTCCATGCGTTCACGCCAGGCATGCTGGCCATCAGCGGGGACCGGATCGTTGCGGTAGGGGATGACAGAATAGCCGCCACGTACACCGCGCGCCAGCGCCTCGACTGCCAGGGGCAGGGGGTGATGCCGGGGCTGATTAATGCCCACACCCACGCGCCGATGACCCTGCTGCGCGGCCTGGCCGACGACCTGCGGCTGGACGTGTGGCTGCTGGGCTACATGATGCCAGTGGAGCGCGAGTTTGTCAGCCCGGATTTTGTGCGCCTGGGCACTTCGCTGGCCTGCGCCGAGATGATCCGCTCCGGCGTTACCACCTTTGCAGATATGTACTACTTTGAGGCATCCGTGGCCCAGGCGGCGGCCGACGCCGGCATGCGCGCCCTGTGCGGGCAGACGGTGCTCAAGTTCCCCACGCCCGATGCCGGCAGCTACGAGGACTCGCTGGCCGCGGCGCGCCAGTTCATCATCGACTGGAAGGGCCATGGGCTCATTGTGCCGGCTGTCTCGCCGCACGCGCCCTACACCTGCACGCCCGAAATCCTGCAAGCCTGCTCGGCGCTGGCGCAGGAATTCGACGTGCCGCTGCATACGCACATTTCCGAGACATTGTTCGAAGTGGAAAATTCGCGGCGCGAGCACGGCATGCCAGTGGTGCCGTGGGTGAAGAAACAAAGCCTGCTGGAAGCCAAGGTGCTGGCCGCCCACTGCGTGCACATTGATGAGGGCGAGATGCGCACCCTGCACAACGCCGGGGCCGGCGTGGCGCATTGCCCCTCCAGCAATCTGAAATTAGCCTCGGGCGTGGCCCCGGTGGTCCAGATGCTGCAAGTCGGCCTGCACGTGGGCATCGGCACGGATGGGCCGGCCTCGAACAACGATATGGACATGTTCACCGAAATGCACCTGGCCGCCATCCTGGCCAAGGGCACCAGCGGCGACCCAACCGCCCTGCCCGCCCGCCAGGCCCTGGCCATGGCCACCCGGATGGGGGCCCAGGCGCTGCATATGGGCGACGTCACCGGCTCACTGGAGCCCGGCAAACGGGCCGACCTGATCCTGGTGGACCTGACCCCGCTGCACAACTCGCCCAGCTTCCGCCACGACCCCAACAGCCTGTACGGGCAGGTGGTGTATGCGGCCAAGTCGAGCGATGTGACCTCGGTGATGTGCAACGGCCGCTGGTTGATGACAGACCACCAATTGTTGACGCTACACGAGACCGACCTGGTGCTGGCGGCCGGCGACTATGCGCGCCGCATCGACACGTTCCTGATGCGGCGCGAGGGCAGCGTGCTGCAAAAACTGGTAGCTATTGGGGGCGCAATCGAAGCTGAGAGCTTTGAGGTGCAGGTCAAGCTCAAGCTGGCTGGGGACGAGGCCGTGCTGCGCGGCCTGGCCAGCACAGACCTGCGTGTTGTGCGCTCAGTGCGCTACCACGAGTTTGACACGTATTTCCTGTTTGATGATCTGGAGCAGGGACGGGTGCGGTACCGCGAAGATGAGTTTGTGAATGCGGCCGGACAGGTGACACAGGTGCGCTCACGGCTGACGCATACCGGCCCGCGCCGCGAGCGCGAGTATGGCTCGGTGCTGCTGTCCCGCTCCCGCTATCTGGCGCCGGCGGTGCAGACGTTGCGCTTCTACCGCGAGTATTTCCGGCCGTCAGCCGAGCGCGAAATTGAGAAAGATCGGCGGCGCTGGCTGGTGGCCTTTCGGGACGAGGAGTTCTTCGTTAATTTGGACCATGTCCAACAACCGGAGCTGGCGGGGTTCTATCTTGAGATCAAAGCGCGCACCTGGTCGCGCAGCGATGCCGAGGACAAGGCCGCGCTGATCACACAACTGCTGGCCGTGCTGGGCGCGGCCGAGGGCCAATCCGTGCGCGAGGAGTACGTGGAGCTGGCGGCTCAGGCCGCCTGAGTTTGAGCGGCAGCCGCCCAACCCGGCGCGAGACAAGCTCGTCAGGCGCGGATGACCGGCACGCTCAGCTCCCCCGGCCGCGCAAGCCTTTCACGTAGCGCGCCTGCCACTCAAACAGCTTGTTGAGCGCCTCCATCGGCATCATGGCGTTCAGGTCGAGCGTCCCCAGCTCGGCCACCAGCGGATTGGTTTCTGGAAACAGGGCCATCTGCTGGGCCGGCGCATCCTCGCGGCGCACCGCCCGCCCGCCGGAGGCCTCCAGTTCGGCCAGGATCTCCTGGGCGCGGTGGATCACCGCGCGCGGCAGCCCGGCTAACTGGGCGACATGTATGCCATAGGATCGATCGGCCCCACCCGGAACGATGCGATGCAGAAAGACCACGCGATCGGCCTGGCTGTCCTCAGCCACGGCTACGTTGTAGTTGCGCACGCCGGGCAGCAGCGCGGCCAGGTCGGTCAGCTCGTGGTAGTGCGTGGCAAACAGGGTCTTTGACTTCAACTGCGGGTGATTGTGAATATATTCGACGATGGCCCAGGCCAGCGACAGCCCATCGTAGGTGCTGGTGCCGCGCCCAATCTCGTCCAGCACCAGCAGGCTGCGCGGCGTGGCGTGATGCAAAATGTTGGCCGTCTCAACCATCTCCACCATGAAGGTCGACTGGCCGGCGTGAATTTCGTCCTGCGCGCCAATGCGGGTAAAGATGCGATCCACGATGCCCAATTGGGCCGAGTCGGCCGGCACGAAGCTGCCCATTTGGGTCATGAGAGCGATGAGTGCTGCCTGGCGCAAAAACGTACTTTTTCCGGCCATATTCGGGCCGGTTATCACCCGCACCGACTCATTCGCCTCAAAAACAATATCGTTGGGCACGAAGCGCTCGCCCTCCGGCAAGAGCTGTTCGACAACCGGGTGGCGGCCATTGCGCACCTCGAACTCGCCGCCGGACGCCAGCGCCGGCCGGCAATAGCGGTTGCTGGCCGCCACCTCGGCCAGGCCGGCAAAGACGTCCACCTGCGCCAGGGCGCGCGCCGTGCCCAGCAGCCGGGCGGCGCTGCGTCCGATCTCCGCGCACATTTCCTTGAACAAGCGAGTTTCTATGTCCCGGATGCGGCTCTCGGCGTTCAACACCACAGTCTCGTATTCCTTGAGCTCAGGCGTGATGTAGCGCTCGGCGTTCACCAGGGTCTGCTTGCGGATGTAGTTGTCAGGCGCATTCTCGCTCTGGCCGCGGCTCAGCTCGATGTAATAGCCAAAGACTTTGTTGTAGCTGACCTTGAGCGTCTTAATGCCTGTGCGCTCGCGCTCGACTTTTTCCAGCCCGGCGATCCACTCGCGCGCATGCGCCGAGGCGCTGATGACGCCGTCCAGCTCAGCCGAATAGCCCGGGCGCACCACGCCCGGTTTTGACAACACGGCCGGCGGATCTTCGGCAAGGCCGGTGTTTAGCAATGCCAGGGCTTCGTCGCACGGGTCAATCCGCCCGGCCAGGCTGGCGAGCGCCGCATCGGCAGCGCCGGCCAGAAGCGCCCGAATCGGCGGGACCGAGCTCAGCGTGGCACGCATCGCCACCAGGTCGCGCGGATGGGCGGTGTTGCCCACAATCCGGTTAGTGATGCGCTCAAGGTCCGCCAGCGGCTTCAGCGCCGCGCGGGCCTCGGCCCGCCGCAGGCCGCCGGCGCAAAACGCTGCCACGCGGTCTAGCCGGGCTTCAATGCTGGGGCGGTCCAGCAGAGGCTGGGTCACCCATTGGCGCAATAACCGGGCGCCCATGGGCGTGACCGTTTGGTTGAGCACACCCAGCAGCGAACCCTTTTCCTGGCCCGAGCGAAGCGTCTCGGTCAGCTCCAGATTGCGGCGCGTGGCCGCGTCCAGCAGCATGAAATCGTCCAGGGTATAGGTGGCCAGGCCGGTCAGCAGGCCCAGGGCCGCCGGTTGGGTCTCTTGCAGGTACTGCAAGATTCCGGCGCAGGCCGCCACCATCAGCGGCGCCTGCTCCAGGCCAAAGGCGGCCAGGGTGGCCACCTTGAAATGTTCGCGTAGCAGGTTTTGCGCGTGTCCGGCCTCGAACTTCCAGGCCAGCATGGTGGTGCGCGGGCTGCTCACCCCCTCCAGCGCCGCGGCGGGCGCTTCACCCTGCGGCAGCAGCAGCTCCGCCGGCCGCAGCCGGAGCAGCTCGTGGCGGATGGCCACCGCGGCATCCGGCCCGTGCGCCTGCGTGACCGCAAATTCACCAGTGGTGATGTCCACGTGCGCCAGGCTGAAGCGGTCGCCACTGCTGGCCGCGACCAACGCCGCCAGGTAATTGTTGCGCTGGGCGTCCAGCAGCCCCGGTTCCACCACTGTGCCGGGCGTCACCACCCGCACCACCTCACGTCGGAACAAACCCTTGACGGCCTCAGTGCCCACCTGCTCGCAGATCGCCACATGGTGGCCCTTGGCGATCAGTTTGGCGATGTAGCCTTCCGCGGCGTGATAGGGGATGCCAGCCATGGGCACGCGCTGGCCCTTGGCCATGTTGCGGCCCGTCAGCACAATGTCCAGCTCGCCTGCCACCAATCGGGCGTCGTCGTCAAAGGTTTCGTAAAAGTCGCCCAGGCGGAAAAAGACAATCACGCCCGGATACTGGCGCTTGACGTCGAGATATTGTTTGCGGATGGGGGTTGGATCTTCGTCAACCATAGATCATCCATTCTAGTGGCATCCAGTTGATTGGGCAAGCACGATGGCCATGTTATACTCAGCCTTATGATTTCCCAACAATATATTGGCGTCGATATCGGCGGCACCAGCATTCGCGCGGCGCGCTTCACGGGCGATCATCATGTCCCAGAGACGAAAACGAAAATCCCCACTCAGGCCGCTAAGGGCGTGGAGGCGGTACTGGCGCGTATTGAGACCGCCATCCGAGAGGTGGCGGGAGATGGCCTGAGTCAGGTGGCCGGCGTGGGCATGGCTCTGCCCGGCCCGCTCGATCCGCATACCGGCATCCTAATCAGCGCCCCCAATTTGCCAGGCTGGGAAAATCTGCCTCTGCAGCGCATGATGCGTGAACGCATTGGCCGGCCGGTGTTTATTGGTAACGATGCCAATCTAGCCGCCTTGGGCGAATGGAAGTTTGGCGCCGGGCGCGGGCATGCGGACGTCTTATATCTGACCATCAGCACCGGCATCGGCGGGGGCGTGATTTGCAATGGGCGCATGCTGGTGGGCGCGCGCGGCCTGGCGGCCGAGGTTGGGCACATGCTGGCCATCCCCGATGGCCCTATGTGCGGCTGCGGGCAGCGCGGACACCTGGAGGCCGTGGCTTCTGGCACCGCCATTGCCCGGGCGGCGCGCGCCCGGCTGAAGGCCGGCGATGGCTCGGAATCCAAAATATGGGACCTGGCTGGGGGCGATCTAGAAGCGGTCACCAGCGTCATCATCGGCGCCGCAGCCGTGGCGGGTGACGAATTCGCGGGCCGGCTGATTGTTGAGGCGGGCACCTTTATCGGGCGCACTCTGGCCAGCTTGCTGCACGCCTATAACCCCTCGATTGTGATCTTTGGCGGCGGTGTATCGATGCTGGGCGACATCATTCTCGATCCGGTGCGCGTGGCGACGCGCCAATATGCCATGAGCGATGCCTACTGGCGCGACTGCCCGATTGTGCTGGCGGAATTGGGCGATGACGCCGGGCTGGTGGGCGCGGGCGTGCTGGCCCTGGAAGAAACGGGCGGGCGCCCCGCGGCCAGCGTGTCCAACTAGGCTGTCCCAAAAATTGGCGGCTGGCCAACTTTGGGAACAATTGAGTCAGATGTCCCACCATTAGGACCATTGTGATGAATTGGTCATTGCGCCTGGGGCGTGTCAATGGCGCGCCCGTGGAAATTCACTGGCTGTTTGGCCTCTTGCTGGCCTGGACGGCTTACGCCGGATGGAGCCAGGGCCAGTGGCTGGGGCTCGTCTATACTACCTGTCTGCTGCTGGCCACTTTTGCCTGCGTCCTGCTGCATGAAATTGGCCACACAGTGGAGGCGCAGGCGATTGGGCTGCCGGTGCGGCGCATCGTGCTGCTGCCGTTCGGCGGCCTGGCGCAGTTGGGACATTTGCCCGAGCGCGCTATCGACGAGCTGCGCGTGGCAGCCGCCGGCCCGGTGGTGAATGCCGGGCTGAGCCTGGTGTGCGGGTCGCTGCTGGTACTGTGGCTGGCCGGCAGCGGCGCACCCCTGCCCTCCTGGCAGCGGTTGGGGTATGAGATCACCCGCGGCCAGCCCGGCGGGGTGCATTTTCTGGCCTCGCTGACCTTTATCAATGTCGGTCTGCTGACGCTCAATCTGCTGCCGGCCTTTCCACTGGATGGCGGGCGAATCCTGCGCAGCGGCCTGGCCCTGATCCTATCACGCACCGCGGCCACGCGCGTGGTGGTGCGCACTGGCTGGGTGCTCGGCGGGCTGTGCCTGCTGCTGGCCACCAGCGCCGGACGCATTTGGGGCCAGGGCATTGCCGTCAGTCTGCTCATCACCGGCCTGACGGCCATTGTGGGCGCCGGCGCAGAAGACTCGTTTCAGCGCAGCCAGGCCGCCCTGCATGGCATTCCGGTCCGCGCCGCTGTGCGCCAACCCACCTGGATTTTGTCGCCCAGCCAGGCACTGACACCTGTGCTGCTCAACAGCCTGGCCGCGCCCAATCGTTCCGTGCTGCCGGTGATGGCCGATGGCCGACTAGTGGGCGTGGTTACGCGGCGCGATCTGGCCGCGGCCGGTCGCGCCCGGACCGCGGTCACCGCCGGCAGTATCATGCGCAAGGCGTATGTGCGTGTCGACGCGGATGCCGATCTGTGGCGCGCGCAGCAGTTGATGTTTGGCGCCGGGCAGGACGCGCTGCCGGTGATGGATGGCGACCGCCTGTATGGCATGCTCACGGCCGCCGATATTCGGGCCGCTTTCGTGCGGCCGCCCGTGCCCGTGCCGGGCCAGACGCCGCAACTCATCTCACCTGATGTATCGATCCTATGACAAGCTCAGACTTAACCATCAAGAAACTCGATGTTCCGGGCCCTAAGGCGCGCAAGATCCTGGCGCGCGACTCGGCCACCATCTCACCCTCCTATCCGCGCGACTATGGGTTCGTTATGGACCACGGCCGCGGCTGTGAGGCCTGGGACGTCGACGGCAACCGTTTCCTGGACTTCGCCGCCGGCATCGCCGTGTGCGCCACCGGCCACAGCCACCCGGCGGTAGTTAAGGCTATCCAGGAACAGGCTGAGAAATTCATACACATCTCGTCCGACTTCTATCACGAGAAGTGGGTGCTGTTGGGCGAGAAGCTGGATGAGATTGCGCCTTTCAAAGAAGACGCGCTGTGCTTCATGGCCAACTCCGGGTCCGAGGCGGTGGAAGCCGCCATCAAGCTGGCGCGTTATCATTCCAACCGGCCGCGCTTCATCGGGTTTCATGGCGGCTTCCACGGCCGCACCATGGGCGCGCTGGCCTTCACGGCCTCCAAGGCGGTGCAGGGGCGCGGCTTCTATCCCACCATGGCCGGCGTGACGCACGTGCCTTACCCGAATGTCTATCGGCCGCGGCTGGCATTTGATCCGGCCAGGGGTGATTATGGCGACGCGTGCATTGATTACATCGAGAACGTCATTTTCAACTACGAGACGCCGCCCGAAGACGTGGCCGCCATTCTGGTTGAGCCCATCCAGGGCGAGGGCGGCTATATCGTCCCGCCCGACTCGTTCTTCCCGCGCCTGCGGCGCCTGTGCGACAAGTTCGGCATCTTATTGATCGCCGATGAGGTCCAGTCTGGCATGGGCCGCACCGGCAAGATGTTTGCCATTCAGCACTGGGGCGTCGAGCCGGATATCGTCTGCATTGCCAAGGGCATCGCTTCCGGCATGCCGCTGGGGGCCATGGTGGCGCGGCGGAGCATCATGGACTGGCCGGCCGGCGCGCACGGCAATACCTATGGCGGCAACCCGCTCTCGTGCGCCGCCGCGATAGAAACGATCCGGCTGCTGGAAGACGGGCTGATCGATAACGCCGCGCGGACGGGCCAATATATGCTGGACGCCCTGGACGAAGTCGCCGCCCGCCATCCCAGCATCGGCGACGTGCGCGGCAAAGGGTTGATGATCGGCGTCGAATTCGTCAAGGATAAGGCGACCAAGGAGCGCGCGCCGGATATTCGCGATCAAATGATCCACGGCGCCTTCCAGCGCGGAATGCTGCTGCTGGGCTGCGGGCGCAACACCGTGCGCTTCACGCCGCCGCTCACCGTCACCACGGCCGAGATCGACGAGGCGCTGGCCATATTTGAAGACGCGCTGGGCGAGGCCGAACGCGCCATCTTGAAGCTCTAGATGCTACCTGATTTCCGCGTCCGGCAGCGCGACTATCTGCTGGAAATCTCGCGCGCGCTGACTGAGGCGCTGGACCTGGCCACGGTTCTGACCCGCATTTTGCAGGCCACGGCCGAGTTGGTGGCCGGGCAGGCCGGGCTGGTGGTGCTGCGCGAGGAAGAAAGCCACTGGCAAATCCGCGCGCATTACGGCATCCCCGATCCGCTGCTGGAATACTTCACCCCGCTCCTAGCCGACATCCCCGAGCATGGCGACCCGCGCCGCTTTGCGCTGCCGGAAATCAATCGCCGGCTGGCCGCGACCGCTGAAGCCGCCAAACTGGGCCTGATGCACGGCGTGGCGCTGCCAATGGTGGTGCGCGACGAGGTGGTGGGCCTGATCTATATTTTTCGCGGCTATGCCACCGCCTTTTCAGCCAACGACCGCGCGCTGCTGGCCAGCTTCGCCAACCAGGCCGCCATTGCCGTTCACAACGCGCGCCTGTATCAGCAAACCGCGCAAGAAAAGCGCCGGCTGGACGCCATTTTGGACGGCTCGGCGGACGGCATCCTGATTATGAATGCCGGCCACATGGTGCAGCGCTGCAACCGCGCCCTGGCGCGCATGACCGGCTGGAATGCGGTAGAGGCCGTGGGCCAGCCGCATGATGAGGTCATCCATTGGGCTCACCGCGAGCCTGGCCCGGACCTGGTCGAATCCGAGGCGGGCGGCTGGCCACTCAATGAGAATCCCGCGCCGCTGTATGTGGAGGGCGACCTGCTGCGCAAAGGCGGCGGGTATCTGCCAGCCGGTATCACCTATGCGCCGCTGTTCGACCGCGAAGGGCGCCTGGTCAATATCATTGCCAACGTGCGCGATATCACCAAGTTTCGCGAAGCGGAAGAGCTGAAAAGCACCTTCATCTCCATCATCAGCCACGAGCTGCGCACGCCGGTGTCGCTCATCAAAGGTTATGCCGAGACTCTGCTGCGCGAGGATGCCCGCTGGGACGCGGCCGTCGTGCGCGACAGCCTGGAAGTCATCAACGAAGAAGCCGACCGCCTGGCCGAGATGATCGACAACCTGTTGGATGCCTCGCGGCTGCAAGCGGGCGCCATGCGCATGAACATGGCCGAAGTGGCGCTGGACAAACTGACCGAGCGGCTGGTGGAAAAATTCAAGACCCAGTCAGAAAAACACACCTTTGAAGCGGCTTTTCCAGCCGACTTCCCCATCATCCTGGGCGACGAAGCCCGGCTGACCCAGGTGGTGTCGAATTTGCTGTCCAACGCCATCAAATACTCGCCCGGCGGCGGCCGCATCCGGGTCGAAGGCAAATCGGCGCCTACGCAGGTGATTCTCAGCGTGACCGACGAGGGACCGGGTATCGCCGCCGCCGACCTGCCGCACGTATTCGAACGTTTCTACCGCGCTAACACTGACCTGACCAAGCGCGTCAAAGGCACCGGCCTGGGGCTGTACCTGGCCAAGGCCGTGGTCGAGGCGCACGGCGGGCAAATCACAGTCACCTCCGCCCCGAGCGCCGGCACCACGTTTTCTGTCGCGCTGCCGCGTTGAAATACGGTATCATTGTCCTTGCCTGGCGCGCGTAAGGCGCGCCCCCGACCCCTGGCCGGTTTGCGCCTGGCGCAACGGCGGCCAGCCTTTTGAAAGGTACTTCGTATGCCCCCAATTAAGACCCAAGTCTCGTGTCCCAACTGCCGCATGCCGGTCACGGCCACGCTTGAGCAGTTGTTCGACGTCAATCAGGATCCCTCGGCCAAACAGCGGTTTCTGAGCGGCCGATTCAACATGATCCAGTGCTCCAGCTGCGGTTATCAGGGCCAGGTGGCCGGCCCAATCATGTATCACGACCCGGAAAAGGAAATGCTGCTGACGTTCGTGCCGATGGAACTAGGCCTGCCGCAGGCCGAGCAGGAAAAGCTCATCGGCCGGCTGATGAACGAGGTCATCAACAAGCTGCCACAGGATAAGCGCAAAGGCTACTTGCTCAGCCCCAAGCCCACCTTCACCTTGCAGGGGATGATGGAGCGGGTGCTGGAGGCGGATGGCATCACCAAGGAAATGCTCGACAGCCAGAAGGCCAAGGTGGCCCTGCTGCAAAGCCTGTTGGCCGCGCCGGAAGAACAATGGCCACAGATGGTCAAAGACCACGACGCCGAAATCGATATGACTTTGTTCCAACTGCTGAGCGCTTCGGCCGAGGCCACCGCCTCCGGCGGCAACCAGGCCGGCGCCCAGAAAATGGCCGCCATGCAAAACGCACTGCTTCTGAACTCCACGTTTGGGCAGCAAGTGCGCAGCCGGCAGGATAAGGTGGAGGCCGTGGCGCGGGAGCTGCAGGGCCTGGGCAAGAAATTGACGCCGGATAAGCTGCTGGATCTGGTGGTAAACGCGCGCGACGACGACAAGCTGGCGGCTTACACCTCGCTGGCGCGAGCGGGCATGGACTATGCTTTTTTCGAGGCGCTCACCCGGCGCATCGACCGGGCAGCGGGCGACGAAAAGACGCGCCTGGGCCAGGTGCGCGACCAATTGTTGGAATTGACGCAGGAGATCGACAAGGCCACCCAGGCCCAGATGGCCGAAGCCACCAATCTGCTGCGCAAGCTGATGGAGGCGCCCGACCTGAACAAAGCAATTGAAGAAGCTATTGGGTTGATCGACGACACCTTTATGGCCGTGCTCAATCTCAACATCGAAGCGGCGCAGAAAGCCAAGCGCTCGGACGCGCTGACGCGGCTGGTGCTGATCAGCGACGCGATCAACCGCCTGATGCAGGAAGCGGCCCCGCCCGAGCTGAAAATCATTGATGAGCTGCTGCAGATGGAGCCCGAGGCGGCCGCGGCCGAAGCCTTGCAAAACCGCGCGGGCGTGGTGACGCCTGAACTGGTGGACACCATGAATTACGTGGGCGAAAGCCTGCGCCAGGGCGGCCAGAATGATTTGGCCGACCGTCTGGAGCGGCTGCGCACTGTGGCAGTAGGGCAACTGATGAAGGCCAATTGGCAAGGTTGAGCGCGCTGGGCTCTCCGCCCGCGCCGGTGAAGAAAGGTCGATATGTACGATCCTCCGCGAAAATCTAACAACCGGTCGGTCACTATCGTGGCCGTGGTGCTGGGCCTGGTCGCCTGCCTGTGCGTGTGCATCGCGGCCCTGGGGGGCGGCGCCGCCTACCTGATGTCGACCAGCAGCAGTTTAGCGACGCAGTTCAGCACGCAGGTCCAGCCGCAACTGACTG
Source organism: Anaerolineales bacterium (assembly GCA_043734225.1). GTDB lineage: Bacteria > Chloroflexota > Anaerolineae > Anaerolineales > UBA6663 > JAYTFQ01. Next base: position 13,628 of record JAYTFQ010000950.1, read on the forward strand.
AGATTTTCCAGCAGCCGACCAATACCCCCCGCCCGGCCAGGCCAACCACCGGGCCGGATTTGGTCCTGACGCCCGTGCCCACGCCCGTCGCCGGCATCTCTGACACCCTGCAAACCCTGGACGCCGCCGTCATCCCGCCCAGCGATTTGCGCGAGCTGGCTATGCGCTTGAAGGGCATCCCGAATATTCCCGAGGTGGTGGCGACTGTCGCCGCTGATTACAAAGTGGGCCAGGAGTTGAGCTTCAACGCCTCGAACGAAGACACCAACGCCACATTCAAGGTGCAGGCCAAGCTGGTCTACGAGACCACCAACGTTTACTTCTTTGCCCAGGATGGCAACAGCGTGGATGTTGGCGCCGTCAAAACGCTGGTAGACACTTTTCAAAACAAGATCTACCCCACCGACCGCGAGTTCTTCGGCAGCGAATGGAGTCCGGGCGTGGACAATGACCCGCACGTATACATTTTATACGTCGGCGGCATCGGCCAGACCATCGCCGGCTATTTCTCATCGGCCGACGAGTACTCGCACCTGGCCCACCCCTTCTCCAACGAGAAGGAGATGTTCTACGTTAATTCCGACAACCAGAAACCCGGCGATCCTTACCTGCTGGGGGTGTTGGCGCACGAATTCCAACACATGATCCATTGGGCCCACGACCGCAACGAAGAGACCTGGATGAACGAAGGCTCATCGGTGCTGGCCGAGTTCCTGAACCACTACGATATCGGCGGCTTCGACGCCGCCTATACCTCCAACCCTGATCTGCAATTGGACGGCTGGTCCGAAGACCCGGCCACCGATCCGAGCGTGACCGCGCACTATGGGGCCGGGTTCTTGTTCATGGATTACTTTCTGGATCGCTTCGGCAGCGACGCCACCAAGGCCCTGGTGGCCAATCCGGACAATGGCATGCGCGCGGTCGACACCACCTTGGCCTCTCTGCACATTGCAGACAAGGCCTCTGGCCAACAGTTGACAAGTGTGGACGTGTTTGCCGACTGGACCATCGCCAATTATCTGGGGGATGCCAAAGTGGGCGACGGGCGCTACGCCTATCACAACTACCCGCAGGCGCCCAAGGTCAACGGCCCCACAGACACCTATTCCACCTGCCCCACCCA
>JAYTFQ010000951.1:0-4625 GCA_043734225.1 Anaerolineales bacterium
CTTGGTGGTCAGCCGGTCGCGGCGCTGAAACAGCAGCCGCATCAGCCGGTATTCCAGGTCGGTCAGGATGGTCACGCGCGCGCCGTCCACCCACACTTCGCCGGCGTCCTCGTCCACCAGCACGCCCTGGCCGCCCTGGGCCGGCAGCGCGCTCTGGTGGCGCACAAAGTTGGTGAACATCTCAGAGAACAGCCGCGGCTGGCCATGGTCGTCCTGCACCAGGCCCAGGTTCGCCAGCCGCTCGCGGTCCGGAATCGAAAGCCCCTCCTCCGGGCTGACCACCAGGCTGGTCAGCGCGCCCTGTTCCTCGGGCCGTAGTTGGTTCCACAGCTTCAAGCACTCGGCCCGCGCGCTCAGGTCGGCCGCCAGCCGGGCCGGGTTGGGCGCGGGGCTGTTGTGCGCCTCGCGCAGCGCGGCCTGGGTCAGCGCCGTCAGCAGGCCAAAATGCCCGCCGGCCAGCCGCAGCACCGCCTCGGTCAGCGGCGCCGGCAGCACTGAGCCGCCAAAGCGCTGGATCACCCGCCCAGCGTCGTCCGGTGACAGCAGGCCCAGGCTGAGCGAATAGCCCGCGAACAGCTCTGCAAACTCGTTGTCGCCCGGGGTGCGGCTCTCGGCCAGCGGGCGCACCGTGGCCGTCACATACACCAGCCAGTCGCCGGAGTGCTCCTTGAGCGCGCGCAGGTTCAGCAGGGTGCGGTCTTCCAGCGCGGCGTACACCTCGTCGAACTCGTCCAGCAGCAGCACCAGGCTCAGGTTCATGCGCGTGGTCAGGTCGGCCAGGGCGCTGTTGAAGGCCAGCGAGGCCTGGAAGGGCGTGCCGGCTGTTATGCGGCTGTGATAGTCGTGCATCAGGCCCAACAGGTCGGGGCCTGGGGCGGGCGGGGTCAGCGGGTCCTGCACATATTCCAGCAGCGAGCGCAGCACCACTTCGTAAAAGCCGGTGGCGCTCAGCTCCACCACCCGGTTGCAGTCCACATAGATCAGCGCGCCCGGCCGCCCGGCCAGCTCGCTAAAGCGTGTCTGGTTCTCGGGGCGCGCCAGGCTGCGCAGCAGCGGGCTCTTGCCGGTGTTGCTCAGCCCGTTGACGGCGCAGCAGTTGCCGTCGGCCACGGTTTGCAAAACGGCCTCAATTTGGGCCTGGCGCAGGACTAATAATGAAACAGACATAAGCAGTGGGTGACTCCGTTGGCGACATTATCTAACAGAACAGGATTTTTCGCAGGAATGGCGGTTTTTGGCACCCGCACCTGAAAGCATTTGGCGGCCGGTGGTCTGGGATTGGCGTTCGCGCGCGGCTAAAGTGACACCAGTTCCAATCGCCGCCCGAGCCACCGACAGGAGAATGTTCCATGACCACTCGTTTGCACACTCGTTACGCGTTTTTTGTGGCGACCGCTGCCAGCCTGCTGCTCAGCGCCTGCCAGCCGGCTGCCTCCGTCACTCAGGTCGCCGTCCAAAATACCATTGTGCCGGCCACGCGGTTGGTAGCGGCCTCGCCGGCTCCCAGCGCCACCAGCGTAGCCGCCACGTTCACGGCCGTGCCGGCCACCGCCACGGTAGTTCCTGCCACGGCCACCACCCAGCCAACGGCGACCACGCAGCCCACGGCTGCGGCCGTGCCGGCCACCGCCACCACGGCGCCCACGGCCACGGCCGTGCCGCCCACCGCGACCAAGATCAAGCCCACCAAGCCGGCCGCCACCAAGGCGCCGGCAGCCACCCAGGCCCCGGCCGCAACCAAGGCGCCCGTAGCCGCCGGCAGCGGGCCGCTGTACTCCGAGGCCAGCGGCGGCCCGCAGGGGTATAGCTCCACGCTGATCTGCACCCAGGCCGGCGGTGCGCCGTGCCAGAGCGCCATGCCGGCCGGCGACAAGGCCTTTAGCATCCGCCTGGAGGCCGGCAACGATGCCGGGCCGCGGCATCCAATTTCGCGATTATCTCTTTGATTTCCTTGGCGGCCCGAGTCATAATAGGCGCGGGAGGGTCCGCCATGCTGCGAAACGCTCGATTGAAATTGGCGCTGTGCCTGTGCGGCGCGGCAGGCCTATTGCTGACCGGCTGCGCAAAGATTCCGATCTATCCGACCATCACGCCCGCCGTCCAGGCCTCTGCCACGCTGCCGGTTCCGACGAGTACCGGCACGCTGACTGCCACGGCCACGGCCGCGCCCAGCAGCACGCCGGCCAGCACCGCCACGCCGACTGCATCCAGCACCACCACCCTGACACCCACTGCGACGGCCACCACGCCCGCAACCACGGCGCCCACCAGCACGCCCAGCGCCACCAGCAGTCCAACGCATTTACCCACCCGCGTGCCGGTGACCATCACCCCGCTCGGCCCGCCGGAGACGGCGCCCGTTCTGAGCACCACCGGCGGCCCGGCCGGCTATACCAGCCGCATCCAGTGCCAGCGGGCGGGAACGGCCTGCGCCCCGCTGATGCCAGCCGGCGATGTCAGCTTCAGCCTGTCGCTGGCCAGCGACCCCGGCACGCCCTGGACGCACTTTATCTATTACGGGCTGTCGGTGGAAAAGGATGGCGTTAACGTGGCCAGCCAGTTCATGTTCGTGGACGCCGGCTGGCTGCAGCCCGGCGCCGTGGTGGGCTTTGGCGCCAGCCGCGGCTTCAGCCAGCCGGGGCTGTACGTCATTCGCTCCTCCGGCTGCCTGACCACCGATCTCAAATCCAGCGCCTGCTCTTGGGCCACCATCGGCGGGGATGTGGTGACGTTTCGGGTTCAATGAAATCCACTGGGAAAATGCTTAACCGCAACCCCCCGCCAACTGCGCAGGGGGCAGGCGACGCTACGATACGAAGACGCGAAGGGGGATTGGTGGGGGCGCGTGCAGCCCGAAGCGTTATTTCAAAATAGAGTGGGTAAGCCAGGCCGGGACTGGCAACCGCCCACCCTTAAACCTTTGAGTCTTCGTGTCTTAGAGTCGCCTGCCCCCTGCGCCGTTGGCGGGGGGTTGTGGTTAAGCATTTACGCTCCCGGTGCCCGGCACAGCGCCCGCACCTGCTCATGGGCCTCGCCTTCGGCCGCCACCACCAGCACATCGCCCGGCTGCAACAGCGTGTCGCCGTGCGGAATGCTCACCTGCCCGCCGCGGCGCACGGTCACCAGGATGCTCTCGTGCGGCCAGCGCACCGCGCCCACGCTCTGGCCGGCGCACGGCGCGCCAAGCTCGATGGTTAGCTCGCTCACCGCCACCTCGGCATAGCTGCCCAACTGAATTTGATGCGCCTGGTGGCGGCGCGTCACCCGGCGGGTCAGCGCCAGGTCGTAGGCGCGCACAATATCCGTGCGCCGCAGCATGCCCAGCAAGCGGCCGGGCTGGTCGCGCGCCACCACCGGCATGCGCCCCAGGTCGCGCACGCTCATCCGGCGCAGGGCCTGATCCATGCTCTCATCCGGGTAGGCCAGCTCCAGCGCGCGCGTGGCCACATCGCCCACCGATAGCTTCTCGGCGGCGCCCTCGGCCTGCGCGCGATCCAGGTCTTGCAGGGTGAGGATGCCCACCAGCTCGCCGGCGGCATTCAACACCGGCAGGCCGTGGTGGCGGGTTTGGAACAGCGTTTCAGCCGCGGCGGCCAGCGTATCGGTTTCATGCAGGCTGGCCGTATCCGCCTTCATCACCTCGCCCACGGTAATGCCCTCCAGCACGCGCACGTCGCGCCCGCGCTCCAGGCGCACCCCCTTGCGCGCCAGGCCCAGGCCATACACGGAATGTTTTTCGATGCGCTGCGAAACAACCAGGCTGACCATCACGGCAAACATCAGTGGCAGGATGATGCGGTAATCGTTGGTCATCTCGAACAGCAAGATGATGGCCGTCAGCGGCGCGTGCACGGTGCCGGCCAGCACCGCCGCCATGCCCACCATGGCAAAAGCCTGCGGGGTCAGGCCCAGGCCGGGCAGCAGCCGCCCGGCCAGCAGGCCAAAGGCCCCGCCCAGCGTGGCGCCCAAAAAGAGCGACGGCGCGAAGACGCCGCCCGGGAACCCGCCGCCAATGCTGACCGCTGTCATCAGCAGCTTGGCCGCCAGCAGTGCCAGCAGCATATTCAAGGCGAACGGCTGGATGTTCAGGATCTTATCAATGGTGTCGTAGCCCACGCCCTGGATCTGCGGCAGCAGCAGCCCCACCAGGCCGACAATCAGCCCGGCCGCCGCCGGCTTGATCCAGCGCGGCGCGGACCAGGCATGAAACACATCCTGCGCGGCATATAGGGCGCGGATGTACAGCGCCGCCACCGGCCCGGCCAGCAGGCCCAGCCCCAAATACAGCGGCAGTTCCGCCGCCGACTTGAATTCGTAGGCCGGCACATGGAAGGCCGGCTGGCTGCCGGCCAGCGCCTGGGTGACCACGGCCGAAATGACCGAGGCCAGCACCACGATGCCCAGGCTGCCGCCGCTCACCTCGCCCAGGATTAGTTCCAGCGCAAAGAATACCCCGGCAATCGGCGCGTTGAAGGCGGCGGCAATGCCGCTGGCCGCGCCGGCCGCCACCAGCGCCCGCACGCCATCGTCGGACAGGTGCAGCCGCTGTCCAAACATCGAGCCCAGGTTGGCGCCGATCTGCACCGACGGATCTTCGGGCCCCACCGAGGCCCCGGCGCCGATGG
>JAYTFQ010000952.1:0-3715 GCA_043734225.1 Anaerolineales bacterium
CCCAGCGCCGGCCCGCTGCTCATTTCGGGAAAAAATAGAGCCAACGATCTTCACTGCTCCGCCTGGGCCAGCGCGCGGGCACGCCGTGCGGCCGGGCGGGCCACCCACCACACGAATGTGATGGCGCCCACGAAGCGCAGCGCGGCGCTGAGGATGAACATGGGCTTGTAACCGAAGGCGTCGGCCATCTGGCCGCCCACGATGGGGGCCAGGGTGGCGCTGCCGGCGATGACCAGTTGAAAGAGCGCCACGGCCTCGGCGCGCGCCTCTGCGGGGGCCAGCTCCAGCAGTAAATTGAAGCTGGCCAGGTTGTAGGCCGCCCAAAAAATACCGGCGACGGCGTTGACGATGACCACCTGCCACGGCGCCGTAGCCACCATCCAGCCCAGCGGCAGGATGGGAATGATGAACGACAGCAGGCCCTGCACAAAGATGTTGCCGCGCCGGTCCACCCAGGCGCCGATCCAGCGCTGGGTGAGCAGGGCGGTCAGGCTGCCGGCGGCGGCCACATAGCCGACCATGGCGGTGGACGCGCCGAGTTGATTGACCAGGTAGACGTTCAAGAAGGGGGCGGTGAGTTGAAGTCCCAGGTTCCAGATGAGCGTGGTGGCCACCAGGCCGGCGAAGCTGGGCGCGCTGGCGATGATGCGGCTGATCTGGCCGAGGGGCAGGCGCGGGTTGACCACGTTGGCAGGCAGGGGGTCATCGATTTGGGCGTAAGACAGCGTGGCCAGCGCGCCGCTGATGATGGCCAAAACAAAGACCAGTTGATAGCCGCCCAAGGGCATGCTGGGCCGGTTGAAGAGCTGGATGAGCAAGCCGGCCAACGGCACCACCAGCAGCGCGGGCAGGTTAACGGCGAAGTTGCGATGGCTGAAGAACCGGCCGCGAATGGCGGGCGGGATAATGTCGGCGATGATGGCGGTCCAGGCCGGGTTGGCGAAGTTGTTGCAGAAGGTGATGGCGGCGTTGACCGCGATGATGATGGCAATGGCCGTGCCGGGGCTGTGGACGACGAACGGCATGACCAGCCAGACCAGCAGCAGTGCGCGGCCGATGACGCCGCCCACCAGCACGACCAGGGCCTTGCGCCGGCCGCCGGCCCGCGTGCTGGCCTGGGCGCCGGGCAGCAGCGCGAGCAGGCCGGCCAAGTTGGCGATGCCGCTGAGCTGGCCCACCTGGGTGTTGGTGGCGCCGTAGGCCAGGGCGAACAGCGGCACGAAGCTGGCATAGAAGCTGCCGCTGATGGTGCTGAAGAGGCCGTCGAGCCAGAACCAGCGCATGCGGGCCACTGCCACGCCGGCGGTGGGGGTGGTGGACAGGCGCGCCAGGCTGCGGTCGAGCGGCCTGGCCAACCAGGCGAGGTTTTTAAGGCGCTGACGGAAGCCGGATTTCACGCTGGGTGACTCATTGAAGATGGAAGGGCGGTGGTGAGAGGCTTCGATTGTACACTGGAGAGGCGGCGGGCGGAGACGAAGGCCGCGAGTTGAAAAGGCGGTCTGGAACACACACACGTTTTATTTCATGCTGGTGAAGTATCCGGCCTGAACGAGGCTTTTCACGCGTATGTCGAATTCAGATTCTGCTTTTTTGTTTTCGCTGATGGCCGTGTATTGTTTTTGGTTTGCTTGGATGACGCTGATGCGAAAGCGATCGGTGCTCCCACCGATGGCGTTTGTTGGTCTGTGGATAGTGCGCATGTTCAAAGGTAGACAGGCAGCCCGTAGGCAAGAAGCTAGGTTGCGGTCATCAAGGCAGACTATGCTCAATGGGGTGAGCGCATTGGTCGGAGGTTTGCTCTGCCTATGGATTGTTATCCTAAGTCTGTGGCCAACGATATTGAGCAGATGAAGCAGCTTGCTAGAAGGTTGGCACTGGACCAGACCGATTGCAACCAGAGCCAACCGGGAGGCCCTTCGCGCGCGACCGTTCTTATTAATATTGAGCGAGTACGTTCGCGCTGCTCAGAAACTGCCAGTCGCGATTGACGTAACGGGAGGTCCTTCGCGCGCGACCGTTGCGCAAGGCCCAGGGCAGCACATTCGCGCTCAGGATAGACAGCCAAAGAAAACGGCGTTTCTCGCGTCATAACATGCCGCGCGCGGCTTGTTTACTCAGTGTGACAGCCACTCCGGCTGAAAATGAACGTCTTGCCGGTGGGCATGGCGCCCGACACAACGCATTGCTCAGAGTTTCTATTTCATCCTTCGTCCTTCGTCCTTCGTCACTTGCCCCCTGCGCCGTTCGCGTTGGGTTCATCCTTGCGAGGTCCCATGTCCCTACTCCGCCGCCTGGCCCATTTCCAAAATCGCCGTGATGAAGAACCCAACCTGATCCTGGCCAAAGAGCTGGGGGCGGCGCGCGACACGGCCGGCATCCGCGAGCTGGCGGAGAACCTGTGGAACGAGAACGCCGAGGTGCAGAGCGACTGCATCAAGGTGCTGTATGAGATCGGCGCGATTGAGCCGGGGCTGATCGCCGGCTATGCGGGTGACTTTGTCAAGCTGCTGGGAAGCAAGAACAACCGGCTGGTATGGGGCGGGATGACGGCGCTGGCGGCAACACTTGCACCGGATGCCATTGCCGGCGTGTCCGAGGTGAGCGCGGCGGAGCTATTCAAGAGCTGGCAAATCATCCGCGATGCGGTGGAGACCGGCTCGGTGATCACGGCCGATCAGGGCATCCTGGCCCTGGCGCGCCTCGCGGCGAGCGAGGCCGCGCGGCGCAAGGCCATCTTCCCTTATCTGCTGCAACACCTGGCAACGTGCCGGCCCAAGGACGTGCCGCAACGGGCGGAAAAAATCGCGGCAGCGGCGGATGCCGGCAACCGGGCAGCGTTTGTGGCGGCGCTGGAGAAGCGCCTACCCGAGTTGTCGGCCGCGCAGGCGGCGCGAGTGAAGAAGGTGATTAAGCGAGCGGCTGCTGCCTAGCGGTGCCGGCGGTTACTGGCAAGTGGTCGTCGTGGGCCGCCCCGCTCAGCGCTGGGCCTCCAAGAAATCGTCCACTTCGCGGGCCGTGGGCAGGGAGGGCTGCGCGCCGGCGCGGGTGACGGAAATGGCGGCGGCGGCCTGGGCATAGCGCACCGCGGCGGCCAGAGTGTCGCCGCGCGCCAGGGCGGCGGCCAACCCGCCATTGAAGGCGTCGCCGGCGGCGGTGGTATCGAGCGGCTGCACGCGGAAGGCGGGCGCGCGCCAGGCCGGCTGGCCGCGCTGGGCCACCAGCACGCCGGCCTCGCCCAGCGTGACAATGACCACGCCCACGCCGCGCGCCACCAGGGCCGCGGCGGCGGCCTCCGGCTGGTCGGGCGCCAGGCCGGTGAGCAGCGCGGCCTCGTGCTCGTTAGGGGTGAGAATATCCACCGACTGATAAAGCGCCGAAGGCAGCACATCGGCCGGAGCCGGGTTGAGCACTACGATCAGCCCGGCGGCGCGGCCGGCCAGGGCCGCGGCCAGCACGGTGGATTGCGGGATCTCCAATTGCAGCAGCATCACACGCGCCTGGGCGATGGCCGGCTGAGCGGCGGCGACGGCGGCGGCCGCCAGGTTGCGGTTGGCGCCCGGCGCCACGGCGATGATGTTCTGCCCGCCCGGCCCCACCACAATCAGCGCAACGCCCGAGGGCGTTCCGGCATCTTGCTGCAGATAGGCCAGGTCCAGCCCCTCACGCCGGAAGGCCGTCAGGGCTTGTTGGCCAAACATATCGCCGCCGATGCGCG
>JAYTFQ010000953.1:0-1637 GCA_043734225.1 Anaerolineales bacterium
TGACCTTCCCCGAGTTTGACCGCCTGACCCTGCTGCGCGGCTCCGGCCGCGCCGCCGCCAGCGCCGGCTATCTCTATCGGCCCACCCAGGTGGAGCAGATAGCCGTGCTGTTTGAGCAGGCCGCGCGCGGCGGCTGGACGGTCGCGCCGCGCGGCGCCGGCCGCAGCTACGGCGATGCCGCCCTGAACGGCGGTCAGGTGGTGCTGGATTTGCAGCGCATGAACCGGGTGCTGGATTGGAACCCGGACACCGGCGTCATTCGGGCCGAGCCGGGCGTCACCATCGAGCAGATCTGGCAATGCTGCCTGGAAGACGGCTGGTGGCCGCCGGTGGTGCCGGGCACCATGCGCCCCACCCTGGGCGGCTGCCTGGGCATGAACATCCACGGCAAGAACAACTACCGCGCCGGTCCCTTCGGCGAGCATGTGCTGGCCTTTGAGGCGCTGCTACCCACCGGCGAGCTGGTGCGCTGCACGCCCCACAGCGACCCGAATCTGTTCTATGGCCTGATCAGCGGCGCCGGCCTGCTGGGCGTGTTCACCTCCATCACGCTCCAACTGCATGCCATCCACTCCGGCGATGTCACCGTCACGGCCTGGACGGCGCCCAGCATGCGCGCCATGCTGGACAGCATGGAGCCGCTGAAAAGCACAGCCGATTACCTGGTGGGCTGGGTGGACACCACGGCCGGCGGCGGCGGGCTGGGGCGCGGGCAAGTGCACAGCGCCCAGTATGTTCCCGCCCAGGATGAAGCGGCACGGGCGCAAAGCCTGAGCCGCGACCATCAGAAGCTGCCGGACAAGCTGCTGGGCCTGGTACCCATGTCCGCCCTGTGGCCATTCATGCCGCTGGGGTTCAACAGCCTGATGATGCCGCTGGTGAACACCGGCAAGTACCTGGCCGGCCGGCTGGAAAAACATCACTACCGCCAGTCGCTGGTGGCGTTTAATTTTCTGCTCGACTCCCTGCCGATCGTGGACTATGCCTATGGGCGGCGCGGGCTGATCCAATATCAAAGCTTCGTGCCGCGCGCCGCCGCGGCCGACACCTTCCGCGCCATCCTGGACCTCACCCAGAGGCGCGGCATGCCCAGCTTCACCGGCGTCACCAAGCGCCACCGGCCTGACCCGTTCCTGTTCAGCCACGCGGTGGATGGCTTTTCCATGGCCCTCGACTTCCCGGTGCCGCGCCGGGCTGAAGCGCTGGACCAGATGGCGCATGACCTGGACCGGCTGGTGCTGGACGCCGGCGGCCGCTTCTATTTCGCCAAGGACAGCACCCTGACACCCTACGCCGCCGCCCGCTACCTGGGCGAGGCTACCCTGGCCCGCTTCCGCGCCCTCAAAACCCGCTGCGACCCGCAGGACGTGCTGCAAACCGACCTGTATCGCCGTGTGTTGGCCCCTGCCGTCGCCCTGGCCGCCAGCGGCGCGCCGCTCACCCCAGGCGATAGCCTGCGCCTGCCCGAGCGCGAGTTGGTGCCGGCCGGCGCCGGCGCGCCCATCATCGCCGGCAATGGCAACGGGCGCCACGGGTAACACGCCGCCCGCATCTTGCTCATAAGTCGTTCTAATCCGCGGCCAGCCTGTCGTGCTGAACCCAAACTTTGTCCCGTTAACTCGGAAACGCGAGACGGC